>NZ_QUGP01000007.1:154657-155379 GCF_003479125.1 Eubacterium sp. AF19-12LB
ATATAAGATGCTGTTTCGATAGCAAATTTAATTTGCTATCGAAACAGCATCTTTTTTTATGGAGTAACAAATTTGTTCATAGTTACATTAAATAATGTATCGCTCGACTAAGAAAATATATAAACAACTAAAAAATTGTGGAAAATGTATAAAAATAAATTCTAAAAGAGAAAAAATTGGGTGATTTTTTATTGTACATAATTGGCAAAAATTGTATGGATTTGTTTTTGACAAAAAATAGATACCTGTATAAAAAAAACACACTCTTCTTTAAAAATATAAAATGATAAACTTGTGAAGAAAATGTGAAAACTGAATTTTACTATGTAAATGGGTAACAAATATGAGACAAAAATGTATTGAGGAGGTAAGAAAATGAGTCTTTACTATTTCACAAAGAGAAACTCGTTATTTGGCAGAGTTTGCAGTTACGTGTTAACATTTGTTTTAGTACTTTCAATGGCTTTGGGGTGTGTAGTTTTACCACAGAGAGTAAGTACAAGTGTTAAGGCAGCAACAACTGCTAAGTATCGTAACGTAATGTATTACGGTGACTGGTCAATTTATTCAGGACAGAAAAACTTTACACCTGACAAGATTGACGGAAGTTTAATAACACATTTGAATTTTGCATTTATGGATGCAGATGCAAATGGAGACTTAATCACAACAGACACATGGGCAGATTATCAGAATCCAAACGTTGGATACTCAGTTGGAAG
>NZ_QUGP01000008.1:0-49567 GCF_003479125.1 Eubacterium sp. AF19-12LB
AACCGATGATTGCGATTGTCTTTCCATCTAATAATGAAAGGTTACAATCTTCCTGATAAAATATTCTTGCTGTTTCCATAATATTTTATGCCTCCTATTTAATTAATCTCATTTATAAAAATGTTTATTTTTTTCTTATAGTTTTGTATTATATCGCTCGCGTTGTCTTATGTCAATAGTGTTGTCTGTTTTCTTCATAAAAATTTTTATGCAAACTTTTTATGTCTGTCTTGTAAATCTAAATTCTCCCCCCAATTTATTATGCTATTTTGCAAATTTTTACGGCAATTTCTTACGCTTTTACAATAATGGGTACTGCTTTGTTTTAAATCATTTAGTTAAGCCTTGTTATTACCCTGATTTTTATTTATTTCTAACTGGTCAATAGCATGCATGATATGCACCCGCATTGCACTTCTGGCACCTTCTGCATTTCTATTTTTCATAAATTCCATAATCATTCTATGCTCTGATATAACCTGCTCTACAGGAATATGCTCTGTTTCATACAAATAAACACCTTTTTCAATTGACTGATGCAGTACAGGCTCTAGTTGATTTATAAATTCATTATGAGTTGCATTTGCAATGGAGCAGTGGAACATCATTTCTTTATGTGTATAATCTATGCCTTTTAAAAGCAGTTCTTCTATTTCTTTACCTATGGCAAATATTCTTTCTAGTTCTCTATCTGATGCCCTTATGGTCGCATAATACGCTATCTCCGGTTCAAATATAAGACGCATTTCATAAAGGTCATCTATATCAACCTTTGCTGAAGCCGTATCTTCAAGACCTGCTACCATTTTAGGAGTGTAATCTTCTCTTATAAATGTTCCTTTTCCCCTCTTTATTTCCAATACATTTCTTGCTACTAAAATACGTATTGCTTCTCTTAAGGTAATTCTACTTACTCCAAGTTCTTCAGATAACTGAAGTTCATTTGGAAGTTTATCACCGGGATTATATTTTTTTTCAACTTTTATCATCGACATTATTGTCTCTGCAACATCATCCGATAATCTTTTATTTTTTCCCATAATAATCTCCATTCAAAAAACCACATAGCCATATTGTTTTTTGGCCATGTGGTTTATAATTCAAAATATAATATACAGGTTCAAAAACACCTAAATTATAGTTATGCTTTTATTTCAATATAATTTAATCCCTTTGCCTTATCAGGCCTCAAGTTGGGGGCCTTTGACCCCAACATCTTAACATATCTATAAGTATTTCTTTAATACATCAACTTTGTCTAATCTCTCCCATGGAAGGTCAAGATCAGTACGTCCAAAGTGACCATAAGCTGCTGTCTGCTTGTAAATCGGTCTTCTCAAATCTAACATTTTGATAATTCCTGCCGGTCTTAAATCAAAGTTTTCTCTAATGATATCTACTAACTTATCATCATGAATCTTTCCCGTTCCAAATGTATCAACCATTATTGAAGTTGGCTGTGCAACACCAATTGCGTATGATAACTGAATTTCGCATTTTTCAGCAATTCCTGCTGCTACAATATTTTTAGCTACATATCTTGCTGCATAAGCTGCTGAACGGTCTACCTTTGTGCAGTCCTTACCTGAGAAAGCTCCGCCGCCGTGACGTGCATATCCACCATAAGTATCAACAATGATTTTTCTTCCTGTAAGTCCGCTGTCACCATGTGGTCCACCGATTACAAAACGTCCTGTAGGATTGATAAAATATTTTGTATCCTCATCTAACATTTCCTTAGGAAGTACCGGTTCAAATACATATTTCTTTATGTCTTCATGAATCTGTTCCTGTGTAACATCAGGATCATGCTGTGTTGATAATACTACTGCTTCAATTCTTACAGGCTTATCATTTTCGTCATATTCTACTGTTACCTGACTCTTTCCGTCCGGTCTAAGATATGCTAACACTCCATCTTTTCTTACTTTTGTAAGCTGTTTTGTTAATTTGTGAGCTAATGAAATTGGAAGTGGCATTAATTCTTCTGTTTCATTTGATGCGAAACCAAACATCATACCCTGATCTCCTGCACCAATTGCTTCAATTTCTTCATCACTCATCTTGTTTTCTTTTGCTTCTAATGCTTTATCAACACCCATTGCGATATCTGTTGACTGTTCATCTAATGCAACTATAACACCACATGTATCTGCATCAAAGCCATATTTTGCTCTGTCGTATCCAATCTCTCTTACTGTATCTCTAACTATTTTCTGAATATCAACATAACCTTTCGTTGTAATTTCACCCATAACTAAAACAAGACCTGTTGTAATTGATGTTTCACATGCTACTCGGCTCATAGGGTCCTGTCTCATTAACTCATCCAATATTGCATCTGAAATCTGGTCACAGATTTTATCAGGATGTCCTTCAGTTACTGATTCTGATGTAAATAATCTCTTCTCCATCATCGTTCTCCTTTTCTTAAACTTTATCTAATTTATCTTTTAGCAGATTTATCCAAAATTTCATAAAAGAAAATCCACTGTTTTAAACAGTGGATTTGAAATCAAGGTTTTCAAATCTTATTGATCGATTGCTCGCTCAGGTGGGCACCTTCCATATAGGGGTTGCCGTGGCATCACAGATCCTTGTATCTCCGCCAACTCTGAATAAGATAAATTAATCATTTTATTTAACTAACAAAAGTAGAATAATACATTCATTTCTTTCCGTCAACCATTATTTTATGAACGCTATATAAAATATGAATCTTTTTTGATAATCTATATATAAAATTGCACTTCTTAGCCTGTATCTACATATACATTATAAAATGTTATTCCACTTTATTTCACAAATATTATTTGCTATATTTTTCTTCTATTTCTGTAATCATCTTTACTCTGTTCTCATGTCTGCCGCCTTCAAATTCAGCTCCAAAAAATTCGTCAAGAATCATTTTTGCCAACTCTTCTCCTACTACTCTTGCACCAAATGCAATTATATTGGCATCGTTGTGCATTTTTGTAAGCTTAGCTGAATATGGATCACTGCATACTGCTGCTCTAACGCCCGGAACTTTATTAGCAGCCATTGAAATACCGATTCCTGTTCCACACATTAAAACACCATAATCAACATCACCTTTAACAACTGCTTCGCCGACTTCCATTCCTTTCTTAGGATAATCGCACTTAATGATTTCTCCATTTTCATCATAATTAGTACCGTAATCTACACATTCATAGCCTTTTTCTTTCATATAAGCTATCATCTTATCTTTTAAATCTACTGCTGCATGATCGCATCCAAAACCAATCTTCATAATTTGTTCCAACCTTTTCTTTTTATGTTTACTAAATTTATAAGTTTTATTCTACCATAAGTACGTTTTATCATAAGTATTCTGTGTGACTGTTACCAAAATTTTGTAGTCTAATTCTAATTAGCTGATTCTTACTTATTAATCCTTTACTTATTCAAATGAAACCTTTTTAATAATACATCATATTCAGTTATTTTCAATCATTTTGGCAAATATTTGCTAAAAATACATGTCTATCTGTCTCCAAATATATGCAAATATAAATCTTCTAATGTTGGTGAAGCCTTTTTTGCATTGTCCACATCCGGAATCCCATCACATAAAAAACGCACCCTAATCTTTGCATATTCCTTCGACAAACTTGTAACTGTATATTTGTTCATAATTGAATTTACATCCTGTTCATTGATTTCTGCTTCATATACAACATCTTCAATACCTTTTAACAGATTTTCAGGAGTATCTTTTTTTCTAAGTATTCCGTTATCTAAAATTAATACTTCTTTTGCGATAAATTCAATATCTGAAACAACATGAGTTGCAATAATTACAATCTTATTAAACCCAATCTGAGATATCAGATTTCTGATTCTAATTCTCTCCTTTGGGTCAAGTCCTGCCGTTGGCTCATCTAAAATAAGAATCTTTGGGTCATTTAATATAGCCTGTGCAATTAATGCTCTTTGTTTCATGCCCCCTGAAAAGGATTTTAATTTTTTATTTTTAACATCATACAAATTAACAAATTTAAGAACTTCTTCTATTCGTTTTTTTGCCTCTGTTTTTTTTAATCCTTTTAATCCTGCAATATAATCAAGAAATTCTGCTACGGTAAAGCTATCATATACTCCCTGTTGCTGTGGCATGTATCCTATAAGATTTCTATAATCTTTGCCCATGCTTATTGTTTCTTTTCCATTATATAAAATTTCTCCACTGCTTCTGTCTATGGCATCTACTAAAATATTCATAAATGTAGATTTACCTGCACCATTAGGTCCTAATAAACCATATATTCCTTCTGTAAATTTACACGAGAATTTATTTAGTGCTTTTTTGTCACCATACTTTTTCGAAAGATTATTTATTTCTAAAATCATAGTTTATCCCTTTTCTATAAAATTTTTCTTTTAGTATAGTTCTTAAGATTTTTAAAATTCATAATAAAAACTGCTACTATAATAATTGCTAAATTAATCCATTCCACTACAGTTGCTTTTGTAAAATAATCGCTCATGTTTACTACCGGAATAAACATAATCTTATTCATAAATTCAACTCCCAGCATATATAGCACAACCGGCATAACTATAATTCCCATAGATATTACTACATTTTTGATGTAATCAGGAAAAAAATCCGATATTCCCACTACAAGCAAACCTAGTAAAATTATACCCATGCATTTACACAAATAAATTAAAATCAAAGCTGCAAGAATTGATATATGTAATGGAAAATGTTGCAACTGTGATAGACTCTGTGCAGGTGCCGCAAATCCGTTTGGCTTATATGCTTTTAACAAAATAACAAGCCACGGAATAGTTTCAATACACCATAAAACAACCGAAATTAAGATTGCGTTTAAATATTTATTTCTAATTAATTTGCTTCTTCCATAATATGTAGTATCCAAAAGTTTCTGCATTTCTTTCTGCCTGTCATAAGTAAATATTGGCACTACACAAAATACTGCAATGATAAATAAAATCAGGAAACTAATATCCTTATCGTATATTGTTACATCACCAAATATGTAACCGAATACTAAATCATTGGTAAACCAGCCTTCAATATTCTGCTTTTCCTTCAGTTCTTTAAGATAATCATTTTTCTCCTGAACTTTTTGGAAATCATCGTATGGCATCATCTGTGCATTATATTCCTGACTTGCCATAACATATACCTGATTATCAACCTCACCATTTATGTATTTTTCCGTAAGTTCGTCATATCCTGCCTGAATCTCATCATATCTTTTCTGTTCAGTATCAAGATACTCCTGACTCTTTTTATCCGGAACTCCATATACTTTTGAAATATAATTTGCATAGCATTTATCATGATAATCCATTTTAGTATTATCATTGCTCAAAAAATATCCCTGAATCACAACAAGTATTATTACAAAGAAAGCAACTTTATTAACTGCAAATATTTTCTTTTTCTCATAACTAAGTATTCCTTTTGATTTTATGCCTATGTTTTTCTGTCCTTTAGCAATTCTTAAATGCGGAAACTTTATTACTCTTTTCGTTGTAAACGAATACATTGTAAAGACTATTGATGCCGACAGATAAACTGCCATTATTATTAATGTCCACTTAAACAATTCAAAAGGATGTTGTAAAATATTTATATTTATGTATTTTGCCATAAACGATTTAGTATTTAATAAGGTAACAGGGCTTAACATTTTAAATACAGCCGTACTCATATTCCACTCAATACTATTAGTTATAAGTAATGAAACTGCCGTGCTTATAAGAATTATCCCATAAGTAACCGTTTCATTTTTTACAAGCGATATTATTCCTATAACTACAATTCCTATAATGCAGACAGCTATCCATTTAACCATGAAATATATAATCATATACTGCCATATCTGCATTGGCAGGGCAAATTCATAAAATCCACGCACTGACTGAATCGGTACATTCATTCCGCTAAGTCCATACTTAATATATAACTGAACAAATTTAATTCCATATACAATTATTATTGCAATTGCTGACGTTATGGATAATGCCACCATCTTGTTCACAATTAAATTCAACCGTCCGTTCCTGCAGGATTTTAATAAATCTAACATTCCTTTTTTTATTTCCTGACTTACTAATATAAGTGCAATCTGAACGACCATTACAAAAAGTATTATGTCCGTAAGTCCGAATTCTGTTATCTTCTCAATCACCCTATAGTTACCATATACCGGTTTCACATTTTTTACGGCTTCATATGCCTTAACCGTTCTTTTAGCATTGCTTAATTGAAATTTATTGTTTTTAGAAAACAATACAATGCTTTGCATATTTGTGCCATCCTCTTTTATCTTAATAAGATATTTACCGTAATTGTCAATCTTATTCTTCTGTAACTTATCCTGTGCAGCAATCTGTTCCTTCGTTTCTATTTCTGCCCTCGTTTCATAAAGAACATTAACTATACACAAACTTATTAATAACGCTATAATTATTTTAGAGAATACTATTTTCTTTAATTCTTTTATTATCATTTCTTTATTTTTAACCCAATCATCTCTCCTTGTGAAAATGACGATACAGAACTATTATTATCTGATTCGTCATCCACAAAATCACTCAAATACCCATACAGATATTTATTGCCTGCTGCCTGTAACGCCAATATTTTTTTATCCATATCATAATCAGGCTTTATATCTGTCCATTTATGTTTGTCCGTATCATAGCATCTGTATTCCGGAGGGATACTCTTATCTTCTGCATCCGGAGCCCCAAGTTCTTTATCTTTATCATACTGTGTTTTTACAATATATATTTTATTATTTACATATGAATATGACATACGATATGCATTATCCAATTCCTTACTTGTGCCTTTCTTCTTATCATATTCATATAAAGTGAATTGTTCACCATAGCACGTTAAATAGTAATAATAATTTTTATTAATTCCTATTAAATAAAAATCATAAAATCCCTTTACATCCTCCATTCCTTCATAGGTCATGTTATAATTGAAATCCATTTTTTCAACATCACCATTTTTTATATCTACACAATAATAATCACTATGTTCGTCAAATTTTTCTATTTCTTCTGCATAAGGGTTAGCACATGAAGTAAGCCATTCTGTATATTTACTCCATGTTTTGAACTCGGAATCATATACATTTTTATTCTGATATCTAATTCCAAGATATATCCTGTTTCCACTCTTCGCCTTTGAAAAACATGATATGTTAGCTTTGTTTCCAAAGTCAGTCAATCTTTTCTGTTCCCCTGTTTTTATATCGACTTCATATAATTCCGATGTCTCAGAAGCAACCATGACCATTCCATCATCATCGGCCTCACCATCTTCACTAGAATAACTTGTAAGATAGATTTTACCGTCAATAAACAAAGCTTCCTGATCATCTGTAGAAAAATCTAAAGTTGCAATTTTCTTTTTATTACTTCCATCAACATTACTTTTGTAAAGTGTAGTTCCACCTACATCTAAAAAATAATAAAGGTCATTTTCATATATGAATGGATATACCACTTTTCCCTCCATTATTGCATTACAAGTAATTTCTTCCCCGGCAACATATTCATGATTACAATTTGCAAGTCCGCACGCAACAACAGTCGTATTCGTCTTTGGATTATAAACTTTAATGCACGAATATCCCGTACTAAAATCATATCCTGAAAGTGTTACCATATCCTCTCCATAAGATGCATCTGGTTTTATCACTTCCACCGTACTAACATTTTCATTTGTCTGTGCCTTCTCATTTCCACAGCCTGTTATAAATAACGACAATAGACCGACCATTAAAAAAATGTATTTTCTCATTTGCTCAACCCCTTATTCATTTCTATTCTTTGTTTATTTATTTCCGATACTATTTCATCTGCTCCGGCCTCTTTTAGTTTTCTGTCAAAATCATTCCAAGCCTCCTCAAAACTTCCATAATCATCGCTAAATAACTTCGAAACATCATTAACTTCTCCCAAAAACTCTCTTTCTACCTTTCGAATTGCTACTACTTTCTCTTTATAAGCTGATAAATCAAAATAGTAACCTTCTATGCCTATATCTATTTTTGCATCTTTCATAGATTCTTTTGCCAATTGTCGGTCCGTATCATCTGTATCATTTATAAGATACTGATTCGCCATATTACCTGCTCCATCTGATGTATACAAATCATTGCTTATTGGAGTATAATTCTTAACTTCATATCCGGCAGACTCTGTTCCATTCACCATTATTTCTGACAGCATCTTATCACTACATATTGTAGCCATTGCTTCTAGAGCTTTCTCTTTGTTATTAGATTTACTACATACTCCATTAATCGTTGACCATCCTCCGATATCTGTTGTATATCTTTTTATCATAGGTACAGCCTCCATATTCTGACTGGCATCCCAACGTGTATGGAAATCCATTGTTTTCTTTCCTGCTGTTGTCATGCAACTGCTTTCTAAAAAACTATTAACAGTCACATCACCCAAAATGTCTGTTGTACTATAGTAATATTTTTTGTCTTTTATACCGTTAATACAGCTATATCCCTGCTGATACATTTCATATAGCGCTTCATAATCTTTTCTTACTTTTTTGCTATCAGTAATCGTTATGACATTGTCATCATTAGTATTTGCATCTACACCTATGCACTCTAACCAAAATACCGGAGCACTGTCATAATTATCAAAATAAAAATTAGGTTCTATAAAGTTTAATTCATATTGATTCAAATAACTCGTTGTAATACTATATTTATAATCACTTTCCCAACCTTTTAATTTATTTAACACAGGAATAATATCACTTAGAGATTTTCCCTCAACATCACTTTTTTTAATTCCATATTTATCAGCCACATCTTTGTTGTATATGTAATAATTTGTTTCGCTTGAAAAAACATTTGTCTTAAATCCATAAAATGTTCCATTGTAAAGACTTAGATTATACAATCCTGACGGATATGCCTTTGTGAGTTTTTGATATGCATCTGTATTGCTGTATTTATCCAAATCTTCATATATGCCATTAAAAACCATTTTCTGACTTGAATTGTCTGTTACATCATTACATCCTACCGATGTTATTATGTCTGGTGGATTATCTCCATTAATCACATCAAGTACATATTCTAATGTCATATTTTCTAATGCCACAGGCATAAAATAAATAACATAATCCGCACCATTTTCCACCAAGTAATCATTCACTGCAACCATCTGTTCATCCGAATATCTATGCTCAGTTTTGCCATTCCATACTTGTGGTTCAGCATACATATAGCTTAAAATTGTCTTATCCGGATATCTTTCCTCAAGAAATTCCTTAGACAATTCAATATGTTCATCTGCATTCTCATTTTGTAATGAAGTTTCTTCCTTAGCAGATATTACTGTTTCTTTTTGTGTTGCATTCAGAAAATCTCTTGCACTGTCGTTTTCTGTATTATTATTGTTACATCCTGAGAGTATTATTGCTGAAGATAACAGCAATATTTTTAGACATTTACTTCTCATCTCGCACCCCCTGTTATAAGATATCAATATTATTCTTCCCTTTAATACATTATACTGCATAAAATTGTTTTGCGGTATTTTATTTTAAGTATATAGAGGTGTATCAGCTCAATACACCTCCATATGTACATTTATCATTCTATTTTGGAGCTACGCTATTATAACTCCAATTAAGCCCACTTCTGTAATAAACATAATGTTCACCAGATGCACTTATCCATTTTTTCCCATTTTCAGTATCTTTATACTTTTGAACAGTTTGAGTCCCTGCCTTAGTTTTGCTGACGTTATATGATATATGACCTGAATCTGTAGCATGTAACACCGTAATAACTTTATAATCTGATACTGTTGCATAAGAACAATATGTCGTTGCTAATGCCCTAGTTTTATTATTTTGAAACACTGTACTTTCTCCACATACATTCGCAGCTGAAACACTACATACATTAGACACTAAAAGTGTAGTCGCTGTTAATAAACATATAATTTTTTCTTCATTAATTCCTGTCTCATTTCGTAATTTTGTCAACTCAATATTAATATTTTACTAACATTATATAGCTTCAATGATTGTAAATAATATAACTAAATATATTTTCTTTTTCCATATTTTTTGCATGAAACGACAAAAAACTATTGTTTTTGGTCATTTCATTTTGATTTTTTTTTATTTTATTGTATACTATTTGTAAATTATTTATAAATTATGCAATGCAAGGGGGTTATATTATGAAAACAACATTACTATATTTATTTATTTATATTATAGAAGCTTTAATATTATGGTCATACTCATCTAATTTATTTCACTCAAGATACTCTAAAAAAATAGAGTTTATAGGTTTGTTTACTGGATACGGATTTCTGTTTTTACTTGCATTCATAAAAGTCGTTTGGATTAATTTACTTTTTTTTCTGCTTATTAATTTTATTTTTTTTATTATATTTTATAAACTTAAATGGAACCTTTGTCTTCTACATTCTATGGTTTTAGCCTGTCTTATGAGTCTTAGCGAACTGACAATCACAGGATTATTCTCGCAGTTTAATAGCGTTGTACTTTATAACAGTTATGATTTTTTATTGCTAGTTATTCTTACCATTTTTAGCAAAATTTTTTACTATATAGGAATTAGAATTATTATTACGTTAATGCATGGTATAATAAGCGAGAACGGACATATTAATAGAGCAACAATCCTGCTTAATATAATACCTCTAATTTCACTTTATATTATTTTAATAATGACTGCTGGGATTTTAAGTACAAAAGTACCATCAGGTTTTAAGCCTTTATTATCATCCTGTGCAATTTTGTTATTTGTTATAAATATATTGGTTATGTATATTTACTATTATACACAGCAAAAATCTCATGAACTTATAAACCTTCAAATTCAATTACAAAAAGAATATGATATGGCAGAATACTACAAAACTTTATTCAAACAAGATGAAAGTCAGAAAATCCTGATTCACGATATTCGAAAGCATTTTATGTCCATTGCAAACTTAAATGAACAAAATGAGCAGGATAAGATTCGGCAATATCTTGATACTATTTTAAATTCATCTGATTTGCAGACTTCGGTTCACATTTCTGATAACGAATTGTTAAATTAC
Organism: Eubacterium sp. AF19-12LB; assembly: GCF_003479125.1. Lineage (NCBI taxonomy): Bacteria > Bacillati > Bacillota > Clostridia > Eubacteriales > Eubacteriaceae > Eubacterium > Eubacterium sp. AF19-12LB. The sequence continues at coordinate 11,143 of NZ_QUGP01000008.1, forward strand.
ATTATATGTCACTATATACAATTATGTAAAAACAAAAATATTAACTTAAAAGTTGATGTTCGAAAAAAAATGCTCCAACATTTGGACTATTCTGAGCTTACAGCTTTGTTTTGCAATCTGTTAGACAACGCCATAGAAGCATGTATTAATATTCAGGATTCCTATATTGATTTAAGCATCACTTCAAATGAAATTAATCATATAACTATAATTAATATCGTTAACACCTGTAATACTATTCCGACTTTTAATAAATCCGGAATGCCTATTTCAAACAAAAATAACAAATTAAAGCATGGCTTTGGATTAAAAAGTGTAGAACGAATTATTAATAAATATAACGGAAATATAAAAATGTATTTTAACAATAAAAAAATGACCTTTCATACAGTCATAACTATGGAAGACTGCTAACACATAAGAATATAAAATTATTGAATTATATTTAATTCCTATTGTATAACTATTAACAACATTCAAATTTATAAGAAGGGGAATTTACAATGCGAATTTTAATTTGTGATGATGACTTAGAAATGTCTATGCAACTCAAAGAGATTTTACAATGCTTTTTTAGCACAAGTTCTTTAAATATACCTGAGATTACGATTTATAATAATGGTACTGATTTACTTTTAGATTCCAGTGAAAAAGATATTGTCTTTTTAGACATAGAATTACCTGATGTAAGTGGTATCTACGTTGGCAATGAGCTAAAAAAAACAAATTCAAATACCATTATATTTATTGTAACTTCTTATTCCCAATATTTAGATGATGCAATGCGTTTTCATGTATTCCGATATCTTTCAAAGCCTCTGGATAAGCAAAGAATTTTTAGAAATATGAAAGACGCAATAAACTTATACACTTCTTCCGTTACAAAAATTCCAATAGAAACGAAAACTGAAGTATTTACAGTATTAACATCCGACATTGTTTGTATCGAAGCACAGGGAAGAAAAATAACTATTCATACTACCACTGGAGATTACGACTCTATACATAACATGCACTATTGGACAGATACTTTAAATATGCCATGTTTTTTTACTTCACATAGAAGTTTTATTGTTAATTTAAGATACGTTTCTAACTTTGATCATTCACTAATATATTTGTATGGCAATAAAATACGTGCTTATTTAACAAAAAGAAAATACACACAGTTTAAAGATGCATACATGCTATATTTAGAAAGCACACGATAATTTATTGTTTCGCTTTTTTACACAAAAATATAGTTTTATAAACTTGTCATATATAAACAAAACGCCGGCAAATTTTCTTTGCCGGCACTCTTATTATGTTAGTAGAATTTATTATGATTTTGCTTTACTATTCTCCATTTTTAGGAGTAGCTATCAAATTATCATGCGAATTGCTTTCTTAGGCTAATTTACATTTAAAATTATTTTTTGTATATAATTTTGCTTTTTAAATTATACTAATGCTGCTCCAAGAGCTTTACATGCTGCAAGGGCTTCTTCATCAGGCATTTCATTAGCAATTACACTATCTGTTGCAAGTTTAATTCCTGATGCTGCACAGTCAGCTTCCCAATTTTCCATCCATTCGCCTGTTCCCCAACCGTATGAGCCAAATAATGCTACTTTCTTTCCCGGTAATTCAGGTTTGCACTCATCAAACATTGGTGCAAATTCGCTTTCTTCCAAAACTTCGTCTCCCATAGCAGGGCATCCAAATGCAATTCCATCAAACTCTTTTACTTTTGCTGCGCCAAAATCTGCTGCTGAAATTAATTCAGCTTCAGCACCTGCTTCTTTTATTCCTTCAACTACAGCTGTTGCCATCGTTGATGTGTTACCTGTTCCAGTCCAAAATACTACTGCGATTTTACTCATTTGTTAAAATCCTCCTTATTTATATTTACTTATGATTATTCATAAGTTTTTTATTATATGATGCTATTATCAGTATTTAACTGACCAATTATTATGTGCTACGTGTTATAACTAACCTGCCTACTTATATTCATTTAAGCTGCAACTGTTAATTGCATAACACTACGCCCGCTAATCCAAAGATTCATATAAATATCTCTGCATTTTTTATATTTACGAAATGTCTTTGTTGCCTCTTCTTCATTGCAATATACTTTCCAATAACCTGTACATTTGCAATTGCACCCATGATTTTCAATAAAGCCTTTTACATCACCTATTGGATATCCTAAAAATATTCCTATCTCATGTGGAAACTGATTTAACTTTTCAAATTTCTTCTTTAACTGGAGTATTATTTTTTCGCAATTAACTTCTCCGTCAATTTCATTGTCATCAATCAAATATCCCTGCTTTAATAAGAATTTACTTATTTCATCCCTGTTTAATATTTTTTCCAAATCTGCCCTTCTGTAAACATATATAAGGGCTTTATTCACTCCCACGTTTTCTGACAAAATGTCAAATGTAATACCTTTTCTCTTCATTTTTGAATTCCAATAAGTCACTCTTACATGAAGCTCTTTTAGTGATTTATATGTATATGTAAATAGGCTTGCTGCCTTAATAGACGCTAACGTTGGAGAACAATGCTCTATTAACTCCTGTTCAAACATATTGCCTACCTCCCAAACATTTTAATTCCTGCCTTTAGTTAGTTGTAGCTAACCTGTAGGTCAAAAAAATTACGGGCTTTATCAGTCATAAGTCGTGTTTCATTGGAGGTAGAAACTTACTTATGACCTAAACACTTTCGTGTTGCATTATGCCCGATTTTATAGGTGCAGTTAGTTGTTAAAACTTTGCGTTAGTCTTAACTAACTACAATATACTTTACATTCTTTTGTTTGTCAATATAAATTTATAGAAATACTCTTTTTAGTAACAATTAATCTAATTAAACATACAATGCAATGTCTAAAAAAGAACTGCAAATAAAAGCATTCACAATTATTTGCAGTTCCTCTTTAATTTAAATTTTTCTAATTATTCATCTTTCAAAATCAGCTAATTAAATTCTTTCCACTTTAATTAAGTTTGTATTACCTGATGTGCCATTTGTATATCCACCTGTAATTACGATTCTGTCATCTTTTTCTAAGCCAAGTACTTCTTTAGCTGTTTTCTTAGCTGTGTAGAATAAAACTTCTGTAGAATCAAATTCTTCTACCATAATAGGTGTTACACCCCATGATAAAGCTAATTTTCTCCATGTCTTTTCACTTGTTGTAAGACCTACAATATCAACCGGTGAACGGAATCTTGAAATCATTCTTGCTGTCATACCTGATAATGTACATACAGCAATTCCTTTTGCCTTAATATCAATGGCCATACCACATGTTGCATGTGAAATAGCATCTATTTCATTTCTAATCTGGAAATCAAAATTTCTAAATCTTTTATCATAATGGATACTCTGTTCTGTTCTTTCAGCAATCTTAGCCATTACTTCTACAGCTTTTACCGGATATTTTCCTGCTGCAGTTTCTCCTGATAACATAATTGCACTTGTTCCATCGTAAACAGCATTAGCAACGTCTGATATTTCAGCTCTTGTAGGTCTGATATTTGTAATCATTGACTCTAACATTTCTGTTGCTGTAATAACTCGTTTACCAAGCATACGACACTTAGTAATCAAATGCTTCTGAATTGCCGGAAGCTCTTCGTATGCAATTTCAACACCCATGTCACCACGGCCAATCATAATGCCTTCACAGGCTTCGCAAATTTCTTCAATATTATCTACACCTGCCTGATTTTCAATCTTTGCAATGAGGTCGATATCTTCACCGTCATTTTCTTTCAAAAACTGCTTTACATCTAATAAATCCTGCTTCTGTGATACAAATGAGCATGCAATATAAGCAACTTCATTTTTAATACCAAATAATATATCCTGCTTATCCTGTTCACTCAAATATTTCTGTTTTAATACTTTATTAGGGAAGCTCATGCTCTTTCTGTCTGATAAAACACCACCTACTGTAACTTCTGTGATAATGTTGTTTCCCTTAATTTCTTTTACGACAAATTCCATTAAACCATTATTTAATAAAATTCTGTCCCCTACATTTAAATCCTTGTTCAAATTCTTATAAGATACAGAGACTATTGTCTGGTCGCCTTCTACTTCATCAGTTGTAAAAGTAAATGGGGCTCCAGCCTTTAATTCAATCTTTCCGTCTTTAAATGTTCTAATTCTATATTCTGGTCCCTTTGTATCTAACATAACCGCTATAGGAAGATTTAATTTTGTTCTAACTTTTTTAATTATATCAATTTTTTTCTGCTGTTCTTCGTGTGTGCCATGTGAAAAATTGAGACGCGCAACGTTCATTCCTGCTTTACACATATCTGTAATGATTTTCTCGTCTGTAGATGCCGGTCCTATTGTACATACAATCTTTGTTTTACGCATTATTATTCTCCTTATACGCTTAATTTACTTAATCTGAATCTTCTAAACCAAGGATAGATATTTGTGAAACTATATTTGAAATATCATACCAAATACATTCTATCTAACCCCATTTATAATACAAATATCCTTTATTTATTTCAACTGTTTTTTCCTATTTAAAAGAAAAATACACTTTTTAGCATCAAATACTTTATTTTTAAAACTAAAAAGGAAAAAATCCTTTAAGTATAGGTTGTGCCATTTTAGAAAAAATATCCATTTTCTAAGCAAATCACCTTAACTTAAAGGACTTTATGTTTTTGCAAATATTTTATTGTCGAGATATATTCAACTGATATGCAATCTATTGTTTATTTTGCTCTCAATTTTTTATATTATCCGTATTTGCATTTTTATTTCACTTACTGATATACAAAAATTATCTTATCAGATGTAAGGAAATTTATATCATATTCTATCTTTATTTCTTTTGCATCTTTAGGTACTTCAAAAAATATCTTTCCTTTTGTTTTTCTTCCCTTTGAAAGAGTTGCATCTAAACTTTCCTGATCAAAATCATAATATGATTTGCAATCATATCCATCTGCATAACACGAAAAATCACCTGTAGAAATGTATTCATTATCATCTGATATATTTTCAAATTCAAATGTAGCATATATTATTTTGTTTCCCTTTGCCGGTTCTGAATATTCACTATAATCAGTAAATTCACCACAATCCAAAAAAGAGACTTTCAAACTTTTAGTTTCAACTACATCACCTTTTGCAAACTCAGTCTGTACTGACTCTTCCTGTTTATCATTTTTAGAATCAGCATCGCCTTTATTTTCATCATTAGAATCTTTTTTGTCATCTGTCTGCGACACTTTTTTAGGATTTGAATCAGTTCCTGATTTATCTGAATCTTCTGAGTTTCCCCCTGCTGCTACAATTATAAGTACTACAATCACTATCGCTGCTATCCACCATTTTTTCTTCTTTTTCTCGCCTGCCATAATTTTCCTGGTATGATGTATTTAAATTTAAACACACCTATACTCTCCTCCTTCTAAAATGTTATATTTAACCGGATTAATTTTTGAAATCAAAATTTATTTCGTAAATACTGAAAATATAATCAATAAACTTATGACTACTTTAAGTTTCTGAAATCAATTTTTTTGCAAATCCGTGTCTAATTTACAACTATTTTATAAGATTTGTGGAAATATTTGGTATGCTGTCAGCATACAATTATTAAATTGTAAATTTGCATTAATTTATTAAATTTCGTGGATAGTTTTATATGTATATTTAATTGCAATTTGCAAACTAAGCAAACAAAACTAAGCTTAAAGTGACCTTACATTTATAACTTACAATTTATATAATTATCAATGCAACAACTATTAATAATACGAGAATTGTAACCGGATAAATTGCAAATCCAATCAATCTTATCAACATATTTTTTTCTTTTACAATCGGAAGTCTGTCTCTTATTCCTCTCCAATTAAAGTAAATTGCTACTGTAACTAATTCTGTTATCAGCATAATTATCCTGAACACTATATCTTCTTTTGTCTTAACAACCGGATTAGAACTACTTGACTCCATCGCCATTGCAAGACTAATCATACTTGCATATCCTGCCAATGCAATTAACATATTAGCAATCTTTCCGCCTCTAAATCCAGGTGGTAAAAATGACTGTTTTATTTTTTCATCAGTTTCATTACACTGAAGACTAATTCTTTCGCCCAATTTATTATTTAATGCCTGCTCTAACTTTTCTATATTTTTATACCTTTTTTCAGGATCTATAGATATACATTTATCTATTATTCTTTTAAGTTTCTTTGTTTCTTTATCAGGATACTCATCAACCATAAGTATATTTTTCATTAGCATTCCTATCGAATAAATATCTGACCTGCAATCCGTCTGTGCAAAACCACACTGTTCAGGTGATGCATATCCTTGTGTTCCCATTATTACTGTATCAACACTTTGATTTTCGTCATATTCCCTTGAAATGTTAAAATCTACAAGATATACGACATCATCATTTGAAACCATAATATTTGTTGGTTTTATGTCTCTGTGAATAATAGGCGGATTCATATTATGTAACTGTTTTAAAATATTACACAACTGTTCCATGATTTTTTTTACTGTTTCCACATCAGTTTTATTATATTTTTTGTCCAAAGTCAGTCCATGTATATATTCTTCTATAATAATAAGTTCTTTCTCATCTTCTATAATTTCATATACTTTTGGAATTCCTTTGATTTGCCTGTTTTTCAAAATTTTATATATTTCTATATTATAATTTTTCAAAGTCTTTTTAATGTATATTCCATCGTTTACAGTATTTTTTACTAATTTCACATTTTCATGTTTTCCCATATCGGACAGTTCTTCGTAAATTGACAAAATATATTTTTCTCTGTTAGTCATATTGATTTCCTCTTGCATTTTTAATAAACTGATGTAGTTAAGATTATACACTATTTTTGATTATCGTAAAAGAAAGGACGTTTTAATTTGAAAAAATCAGACATAAAGAATTTATCGGAAAAACCTACTGATGATCTTTTAAAGATATTAAAATCTGCTAACAATCAAAATGATTTAAAATCATATATTTCATCAAATTTAGATGAAGAACTGAGCCTTGACGAATATTTGGGAAATAAACTTACTGAGAAAGGGATTTCTAAAAGCCAGGCAATTAAGAATTCAAATCTCGATAGAACTTATGGTTATGAAATTTTTAAAGGTCAAAAGGTTATCGGACGTGAAAAACTAATCGCACTTTGCATTGGAATAGGTCTGAATCTTACTGAAACGCAGCGTGCTCTTACTATTGGCAAACAAAAAATCTTATATGCAAAGGATGCAAGAGATTCTATAATTATTTTTTCCATCAATAATAATTACTCAATCATGGAAACAAATGAATTATTGTTTGAAGAGAATTTTGAACCTATAAAATAATAGTTACAGAAACGGTTCTAAACTTTACTCAAGACCTGATAAATAGCGCAGAAAGCAATATAATACACAAGACTCCCAACCTGTTACGGCTGAGAGTCTTTGTGTTGTTATTATATATACATAATTCCTACTGGAATAATGGAGTTGAATAGTATCTATCACCACTATCAGGTAATAGAACTACAACATTCTTTCCTTTGTATTCAGGACGTTTTGCTACCTGAACTGCTGCATAAAGTGCTGCTCCTGATGAAATACCTACTAATACACCTTCTTTAGCTGCAATTTTCTTTCCATATTCAAATGCAACTTCATTTGGTACTGCAATAATTTCATCATATACTTTTGTATTCAATGTATTTGGTACAAATCCTGCTCCAATACCCTGAATCTTATGTGGTCCTGATTCACCTTTAGATAAAACAGGTGATGTTTCCGGTTCTACAGCTACTATCTTAACGTTAGGGTTCTGTTTCTTTAAATATTCGCCTACACCTGTAATTGTTCCACCTGTACCTACACCTGCAACAAATACATCTACGTTTCCATCTGTATCTTCCCAGATTTCAGGTCCTGTTGTTTTTCTATGTGCTTCAGGGTTAGCCTGATTTTCAAACTGTGCCGGAATAAAGCTGTTTTCGATTTCTTCTGCTAATTCATTTGCCTTAGCTATAGCACCTTTCATTCCCTTAGCGCCATCTGTAAGAACAATCTCAGCTCCATATGCTTTAATAATGTTACGTCTTTCAATACTCATTGTCTCAGGCATTACGATAATGCTCTTATATCCTTTAGTTGTTGCAATTGCAGCTAAGCCGATACCTGTATTACCTGATGTTGGTTCAATAATTGTTGAACCTGGTTTTAATTTTCCTGTACGTTCAGCGTCTTCAATCATTTCTTTTGCAATTCTATCCTTTACGCTTCCTGCCGGATTGAAGTATTCAAGTTTTGCCAAAATCTTTGCTTCAACACCTTCAGTTTCTTCAATCTGTGTAAATTCAACTAATGGTGTATTTCCAACTAATTCTAAAGTTCCCTTATATATCTTTCCCATAATAATCCTTCTTTCTTTTCTTGCGGGTTCCGTTGTCTTTTTACGCTTAATGCGGGTTTTGCGGGTTCCGTTTTATTTTTATTACAAATTTTATTATACTACAATATTTTTCAATTCATATATTATATTATATATATTGGTATCAAAATTCTCCAACTTTGATGCCTCCGGATTGTTCCGTGCTACGCACTCCCACAATCCTACCCAATATTCGCATATCGTGGGTATCATTATTTCACTGCTTTAAATGCTTCTTCTAAATCTTCAATAATATCATCGATATTTTCTGTACCGATTGATAATCTGATTGTGTTTGGTTTGATTCCTGAACCCAAAAGTTCTTCTTCTGTCATTTGTGAATGAGTTGTTGATGCAGGATGAATAACTAATGATTTAACATCTGCTACATTTGCCAACAATGAGAATAATTCAAGATTATCAATGAAATCTTTTGCCTTCTGTGCATCACCTTTAATTTCAAATGTAAAGATTGAGCCACCACCATTAGGGAAGTATTTCTTGTAAAGTGCCTGCTGTTCAGGGTCCTTTGATACTGATGGATGATTTACATTTTCAACCTGTGGATGATTATTCAAATATTCTACAACCTTTAATGCATTCTGAACATGTCTTTCAACTCTAAGTGATAATGTTTCTAATCCCTGTAAGAAAATAAATGCATGAAATGGTGAAATTGTTGCACCTGTATCACGAAGTAAAATAGCTCTGATTTTTGTTACAAATGCTGCAGGTCCTACTGCCTTTGTAAAGCTTACACCATGATAACTTGGATTTGGTTCAACTAATGAAGCAAACTTTCCTGATGCTTCCCAATCAAATTTACCGCTATCAACGATTACACCACCGATTGTTGTTCCATGTCCGCCGATGAATTTTGTTGCTGAATGAACAACGATGTCTGCACCATATTCAATTGGTCTTACAAGATATGGTGTTGCAAATGTATTATCGATTACTAATGGAATCTTATGTGCATGTGCAATATTTGCAATCTTTTCAATATCTACTACGTCTGAATTTGGATTTCCAAGTGTTTCAATAAATACAGCTTTTGTATTTTCCTTAATTGCTGATTCAATTTCTTCATAATTAAATGGATCAACAAATGTTGTTGTAATTCCGTATGATGGAAGTGTGTGTGCTAAAAGGTTGTATGTACCACCATAAATATTCTTTGCTGCAACGATGTGGTCACCGTTCTGTGCAAGGTTTTCAATTGTATATGAAATTGCTGCTGAACCTGATGCAACTGCTAATGCTGCTACACCACCTTCAAGTGCTGCAATCCTCTGTTCAAAAACATCTTCTGTAGGATTTGTAAGTCTTCCGTAAATATTTCCTGCATCTGTTAATCCAAATCTTGCCGCTGCATGGTCGCAATTTTTAAATACATATGATGATGTCTGATAAATTGGAACTGCTCTTGCATCTGTAACCGGATCCGGATTTTCCTGTCCTACGTGTAACTGTAATGTTTCAAATTTTAAATTTCTTTCTGCTCTTGTTTTCTTTGCCATAATGTTTACTCCTTATCTTTCCTCAAGTATTAATTATGTATACTACTTCCCAAATAATTTTCTCTACTTAATAACAACAGCACATTCGATCATCTTTTGGAATATAGTATGTTCCTTGTACAAAACTTACCATGTTTTATCCTCGCTTTCAATTTCATAGTTTTCATAGTAGAACGCTATGATTTATCAACTGATGCTATAATATCCTACTTTTCATAGTATGTCAATAGGAATTAAGGTTTTTTTTAAATTCTTTTTATATAAAATTAATTACGGATGACTCTCAAATTTTGAAAATCATCCGTAATTATACTTTTTCATTTTAAATTTTATTCATTTTGCTATAAATTTTTACGGATAACTCTGCGATACGCACTATGTTTCCGTAATATTCCACTATCGCTTACTCATCAATTGCATCTGTATTTGGAATGTCTACACATTCAGGATTCTTTACTGTTCCTTTTGCCCATGCGCTTCCAACATCACAACGGCCATGATGATGAACTTCTCTTACTTCACCGTCTTTTACGCCATCAGATACATTTAAATTAATTCTGCTTGTCCCTGCTGCTACTTTTCCATCTAACATATTAATAATATTTTCAATATCTTTTTCGCTTGCCATATTTTTTTCCTCCAAATAAAATCTTTCACTTTACTTAATTACTCCACCGCAATACACATAATCATCCATGTAAAATACTGCTGCCTGTCCCGGCGTTACAGCTCTTTGCGGCTCGTCAAATGTGCATTTAATTGTATTTTGATCTATTGCTTCAACAACACATGGTGCTCCTTTATGAGAGTATCGAATTTTTCCTACAAGTCTCACCGGTTCATTAATTGATTCAACTGCCATATAATTTACATTCTCCACAATCACTTCTTTTGTAAATAATGCATCATTTTCACATAAAACGATTTCGTTTGTGTCCGCTTTGATTTCTTTTACAAACATCGGCTTACCAAATGTTACACCTAATCCTTTTCGCTGCCCTATCGTGTAATGCGTTATTCCTTTATGTTTACCTACAACTTCGCCATCTTCTAATATAAAATTCCCGGGCATACATTTAATATCTGACTCCTCTTCTATAAATGAAGCATAATCATGGTCCGGCACAAAGCAAATATCCTGGCTGTCAGGTTTGCTTGCCACTTCCAAACCAACCTTCTCTGCTATTTTTCTAATTTCATCTTTTGTGTATTCTCCTACAGGCATTAACGTATGAGCTAACTGTTCTTGAGTTAAATTGTATAAAGCATATGTCTGGTCTTTTTCGACTGTTACTGAATTTCTGATTGTATATCTGCCATTTTCCAATTTTATAATTCTTGCATAATGACCTGTTGCGATATAATCTGCCCCTATTTCCATGGAGCGCTTTAAAAGCGACTCCCACTTTACATAACGGTTGCAGGCAATACATGGATTTGGTGTTCTTCCATGCAAATATTCATCTACAAAATAATCTATAACATACTTTTTAAAATCAGTTTTAAAATTCATTACATAATATGGAATATCAAGTCTGAAAGCTACCCTTCTTGCATCATCAACTGCTGACCAGCCACAACATCCACCTTCATGTTCCATTGTTATATTATCTTCATCCTGCCATATCTGCATTGTTGCTCCCATAACATCATATCCCTGCTCTTTAAGCAAATATGCTGCCACCGATGAATCAACACCGCCAGACATACCAACGACTACTTTTTCTGCCATAAAACTCTTATCGTTCCTTTCATTTTAAAATTACAAAAATTTTATTTTTCTTTTTTAGATATACTTTTTATATCCACATCATTTTATCATTATAAATGAAAAAAAGCGAGAGGTTAGTGAAGCAAACTATAAAGTTAACATCTTTTAACAATTATAATTTACAAAAACCTCTCACTTTTATAAATCCCAGGGTCCTATTTCAATTTTTGTAGTTTAATATTCTTCTTCCTCTTCTTTTTCACTAATGTCATTAACCGGCTTTTCAAGACCTTCAATCTTAATATTATGCTTTTCTGCATAATCCCATAATGCTGCGTGAATTGCCTCTTCTGCTAACAATGAACAATGTACTTTTACAGGTGGAAGTCCGTCTAATGCTTCCATAACTGCTTTGTTTGTTACCTCCAAAGCCTGCTGTATTGTTTTTCCTTTTACAAGCTCAGTTGCCATACTACTAGTTGCAACTGCTGCTCCACATCCAAATGTCTTAAACTTAACATCATGAATTATTCCATTATCATCAATATCTAAATACATTCTCATAATATCGCCACATTTAGCATTTCCAACTGTACCAACACCACTTGCGTTTTCTATTTCGCCGACGTTTCTTGGATTCATAAAATGATCCATAACTTTTTCACTGTACATAGTTTATCCTCCTTCTTTGAAATTTAAAATATTATTTATGTTTTGCTACGTAATCTGCATACAATGGTGACATTGCTCTTAATCTTTCTATAATCTGTTTCAAATTATCAATTACAAAATCTATTTCTTCTTTTGTGTTTTCCTCACTAATTGTAAGTCTGATTGAACCATGTGCAATTTCGTGTGGAAGACCAATAGCAAGCAATACATGTGAAGGGTCTAATGAACCTGATGTGCAGGCTGAACCACTTGATGCACATACGCCCTTTTGGTCTAATAATATTAACATTGATTCACCTTCTATGAATCTGAAACAGAAATTCATATTATTAGGAAGACGTTTTTTTCTGTCTCCGTTTAATCTTGTAAATGGAATTTCATTTAAAATTCTATCAATTGCATAATCTCTTAATTTTGTTTCGTACTCACTTCTTTCTTTAAGTGTGTCTCTTGCAATTTCAGTTGCTTTCTTTATTCCGACAATTCCAGGTACATTTAGTGTTCCGGCTCTTCTCTTTCTTTCCTGAGCTCCGCCATGAATAAATGAACCGATCTTTACACCTGTTCTGATGTATAAAAATCCTATTCCTTTAGGGCCATTAAATTTGTGACCACTAACACTTAGCATATCAATATTTGCTTCATCTACATCAATTGCAATATGTCCGTAAGCCTGTACAGCATCTGTATGGAATAAAATTCCGTGTTCTTTTGCAATTGCACCAATTTCTTTTATTGGTTCGATTGTACCAATTTCATTATTTGCTGTCATAATTGATATTAAAATAGTGTCCGGTCTGATTGATGCCTTTAACTGCTCTAAATCAACAATACCATTTTCATCTACATCAAGATATGTTACTTCAAACCCTCTTCTTTCAAGATATTCACATGTATGAAGAATTGCATGATGCTCAATCTTCGATGTAATAATATGTTTTCCTTTATTCGCATAAGCTTCTGCTGTTGCTTTTAATGCCCAGTTGTCAGATTCACTTCCACCTGCAGTAAAATAAATTTCCTGCGGTTTTGCATTTATAAAATCAGAAATTGTAACTCTTGCCTGATCTACAACCTTCTTAGCGTCATTTACAAATGAATACACAGAAGATGGATTTCCATACTGTACCAAAAAATATGGTTTCATTTCTTCAAATACTTCAGGCAACACTCTTGTAGTTGCTGCATTATCCATGTATATGGTCTTGTTCATAACAGATACCTTACCTTTCCACAAACTTAAATCTATTGTTTTATTGTATATATTCCTAGTAAATTGATATGATTTACACTATGCATTATAACACGTTAATTCCTATTGTCAAGGTATGATTTGTAATACCTGGCATAGGTATATAAATTTTGGTTTCAAAGCGTGTTTGCAGCAATTGTTAGAATTGAATATCTCACGAAATATATTTTATTCTCAATATTGCTTTTTCTTATAACGCACAATGCCAGAGTCAAAAGCCCGAAACTACAATGTTCTTATTCAAAACTAGTTTACGGCTTAGCGACTCTGGCATTAAATATATTTCTTATTATTTGTAAGTTTTAATTAAAATATGCACTGTTTTTAATATTCTTATGCATAATGATATCTTCTCTTCTATTTTTTAATTCATCACATTATGCAATGTAATAATACACATATTCACCTACTTCACCTTCACGTTTTACATATTTATTTTCCATTTGCAATATATTTTTTATTTATTATTTTTACAATTTAATTGTAGTATTTTGTGAATAAATATATGCCTTTTATTTGTTATACAACTGAAAATCGTATAATCTTAGTGTTCCGACTCCGTCATCTGGTGTGAACACCTTAATCATTACATAACGTGCCTTCTGATTTCCTATGTTAAATGAAGCTACTGCTGAGTTATTGGATGCCTGATAATCTACTGATGTCCAATCATTATTATTGTTGGATATAAGTACCTCCCACTCTGTGGCATTTCCAAATCCTTCTTTGCTTTTTGTATTATAAATTGTATATGTATTAAATTCCTGCTCTTTTCCAAGGTCAATTTTTACCCAATGTTTTACTCCATTTAAGCTGTATTCTCCACTTGTTACATTTGAGCTTGTTGCGCACCACTTTGTATCCAGTTTACCGTCAATTAACTTATCAGCACTTTCATTGTCATTTGTATAACCTGAACATTCATAAACTTTTCCATTAAGACAAAGATTTGTTCCATCCGAAACTGTATTATTTAACTGTGCTGCTGTTTTGTTTCCATGTATTTTTTCTCCTACCATTGGATATTCAGGATTTGCAATTCCATCTATGTTTTCTGTTACCCAGTTATCTTCATAATTAGCAAATCCCTTAAATGTCCACGTTCCAGCCTTTAATTCCTCTACATATTTCTTTCTCAAGGATTCTATGCAGTCATATCCTGTAATCTGTTTTACAACATTGTTAAATGGTGTTGTTGTATCATATGGGTCATCTGTGTATGTTTTTCCTGTGTTGTTATCTTTGATAAGTTTATTAATACTATCAATTAATCCATATTTCAATGTTCCATCCGCATTTTTTCTCGTTGGGTATCTTGAATCCATATATGCAAAGAACCATTTGTTATTTCCGTATTGTTCGTATCCCCAATCCTGAAGAGTCTCATCTGTTGCTTCATACACTTGTACATACTTTGGATTTGACCAATGGAAATATCTAAATCCTCCGTAATTTGCCATGTTTTCCGTCCACCATGCAACATCATCTCCGTAATTCAATTTGCCACTGTATTGCTGAACTGAATGCGTAATTTCATGGGAAAAGAATCCAATGTCTGTTGGATGACTGTTAGCATATTTTGTTGATACACATACAGTTGTTCCCTGACAATATGCCACTCCACTATAATTTTTGTCTGCCTTAAATGTTATCGTTGTCGGTTCTGTTCCGTTTCCCCATCTCTGATATAATCTTGGGTAACTGTTATAAAACAATTTTGTAAGTTCTTCCAAATATCCGTCAACCGTCACATCATTCCAATCACCTGTAAATAAAATATCATATTTACTTGGGCTTACAGTTGCACCTCTAAGTGCTATTTCCGAAAGTTGAATAGAATTACCATAAGACGCCTTGACATCCATCTTGTAATATTTATATGAACCTGTCTTATCTACTGCATAATTGTATGTCTTATAATTTTCATCTTCCATACCACTTTCATTTACAACATCAATTTTTTCCCAGTTATAACCATCTTTCGAGCCGTATAAAATCCATGACTTTGGATTTCTTCCTTTGTATGTTGCATTGTCATTTGCTGTTGTAAGACTATAACTATATAATATAGTTTCCTGCTTCATTTTCCATGCAATACTAAAATTACCAGAAAATTCAAATAACTTTGTTGTTATATCGCTGTCAAATATGTTCGCCGGAATTTCATTTCCATTTCCTTTTGCAGTTGTCTGTTCATTATAAACGCTTTCGAAATAAGTCATTAAATCATCACCCATTTCATCAGTTACATCTGCTATATCTCCATGCAATGAAATCTCTGCTAACTGAAATCCATAGTAATTAGTTCCATTACCTTCAAACTGAATTAAAAAGTACTGAAAACTTTTTTGTACATCTGTTTCATATGTATATGTTTCTAAATTTTTAGCTTCAATTCCACTATCTGTCACAGTATCAATTTGTGTCCATGAAGTTCCATTATTTGAGCCATATAAATGCCATACTTTTGGATTTCTGTATGAATAAGCTGCACTATCATTTGCTGTTGTAAGTGTATATTTTTTAAGTACTATTGGTTTTTCCATCTGCCATGCAATACGCAATGGGAATCCATTTAATGTACACATTTTTGTATTTATATTTCCGTCAAATAGTTTTTCCACTCCTTCATTTGCACTTGTAGAAACTTTTGTTGAGCTTGCAGCATCAACCTGACTAATATATGAATCTACATTTATATTCTTTGGATGTTCTTCTGTTTCAGCTTCCTCATGAAATTCTGTAGTTACTTCTTGTAGTTTTGTTGTTTCTTCTATTTTCGTAGTTGTCTCTTCCGGTCTTGTTTCCGGTGCCTTTGTTGTTTCTTTGATCTTTGTAGTTGTTTCTTCCTGCGTTGTTGTCTCTGGTGCCTTTGTTGTTTCTTTAATCTTTGTAGTTGTTTCTTCCTGCGTTGTTGTCTCTTTAATTTCCGTCGTAACTGGTACAATAGTGCTTTCTATTATTGATTCTGATTCTTCTGTTACTATAGGATAATCTTCCTCTTTAGTCGTAATTTCTTCTCTATTTTCCTTTGATGTAACCGGAATGTTTTCCTTTTCTGTTTGGTTTTCTTTGTCCTTTGATGTTACTTCCACTGTTGATGATTCTACAGATTTTGTTGTGAAAACAGAACTACCTTCTCCTGATTTATTTACAGTCTCCTCATTCGCTTTTAATTTTACCTTTAATGTAAATTTTTTATTACCATATATTGCTTTAATCTTAGCATTTCCGACTTTTCTTCCTTTAATTACAATTTTTTGTTTATATTTTCCCTTCTTTTTAATTGAAACATTCTTCTTGCCATATACAATTTTCCATACTACTCTGTGCTTTACTTTCTTTAAAATAATAGTTTTCTTTTTTCCTACTGATACTGTAACTGTTTTTTTATTAAGTTTAACTTTGCCTGTAGCTGCATTAACCGGTATTACACTATCAGGCACTAAACTTACTGTTAAAACTAATGCAAGAATAATTGCCAGCCCCTTTTTTACCAACTCATTATTTTTTTTCATGAAACCTCCTGCTTTTCCTTTTGCCTTTTCTAAATTTTAAAATTAAATCTATTTTAACATTATAAAGAATTGCATTCAATTTTGTTCATTTCATATTTTTTACTTTTTTTTCATTATTTTTACTATTTTCATATAGTACTTTGTCTTTTTATATCAAAATAACTTTATACTTTTATTAATTTCAAAAAATAGGCCGTCACTAAGTGAACAGCCTATTTTTAATCAAGTTCCATTATTCTGATATTTTTTCCAGTATTTTACCTATATCATATTTAGGCACCGTCTCTTCTGCTAATTTTTTTATTTTAGCAACCGCATCAACGCTCTCTTCAAGTTGCTGTGCTATCTGCTCACAACTTTCACCTTTGCTTAATTTTTTGCATACCAATGATATTAAAAATTCTTCCATACCAGCTTGTCTGCCAACACGTCTGCCTTCTTCTATTCCTGCCCTCATTCCTTCTTTCATACCCTCTTCACGTGCTAACTCTTTCTCATCCTCAAGCCATTCACTCAAACGCATATACTCCGTCCTCCATTCTGTACTTGATTTTATTCGTTCCACTTCTGATTTTAATATAACAGAAAACGAGTCATCAGTAAACTGGCTTCTAACTGCCCTAAGAAAAATTTTACAGTCCTCACTAATGTTTCCCATTTTTCCTTTTGTATTCATAAAAATGGTTGTTCTTCCCTCATTTAGATATAATCCTTCAACTTCTTCACATTTACTTGTAAATGTATACTTATATTGTTCTTCTCCAAACAAATCAAAATCACATATAAATATTACATATGTGTTGTTTAAATTCTTATATCTACAACCTTTCTCAAGTAAATCCAAATCTATCAAATCATGATAATATCTGCTTCTTTTTTTCAGATTATCTATATTTAGATTCTGCATTTCCACGCTATACACAGCGTCTTCACCTTTGATATATGCATCTAATCTTATGCCTTTAGCATCACTTCTTATAGATATGGTTTTTTCGTAATCTTTATACTCAACCTTCGAAACCTCAACACCAATTATTTCAGTTAGAATCTTCGTGCATAATCTTTCATTCATCATTGCTTTCTGAAAAATAAAATTATCAGAAAGACCTAATTGTTCCCACTTTTGCAAAAATACTCCTTCCATATTCCGGCCGAACTTTTAATTTTTATTGGAATATTCTATATTCAAAGTGTAACATTATTATTCAAATTGTGCAACATCTATATTATGTGATATTTTGTTGAATTTTCCCTATGCAAATGGCATTTTTTCATCATTTAATTTACGTGATAATATTGCTGTGAAATATTTTAATAATCTGTTTCTTCTCTCAGTAAAAAATTCTTCAACCGGAACTCTATATTTCACACTACCTCCCTCGCTTTTAGAATATCTATCATCCTGCAATAATTCTCTTACTTCTTCAATCATCCAATGATGTGGACTCATATTGTCGTAAAATTCTAACGCCATTTCTAATGGTCTATTATCCTTATTATTATTATCTTTACTATCAAGAATCATAAAATTGCCTATTGTATCAGTATATACGTTTCGTTGCTCACCTATATTTTTAGGTTTAAAATATTTTTCCTCTGCACTATGATTTATATTATCTGCCTCCATATGGTCTAATTGAATATCTGGGGTTCTAAAACTCCTGCCTGTTGCTAGTAATTCTAAATAATTATCTCTTTTTTCTGTGTTAAATAAATTAATAAATAAAACCTTTGCCTTTAAATCACTATCACCTTTCCCATATTTCCATGCATTAATCCATTTCAGAAATTCTTCTTTCATTGAATTCATTATTTCTAAAGAAATTGTATATGAAAATTCTTGTCTATTCACATTATTTAAAGATATTATTTTTTTAGCTTCCTGTCGAGGCATATCTGCGGATGGACAAAGTAATGCAAATCTCCATAATTCAAAAGCTATTTCATGTATTTTAATAAATTTTTCATTATTATTTTTATAATCTTTTATTATTTCATCTACATACTTACCAAATTCATCTATATTTATAGCTCCATCTGTTCCAGTATGATTATCAATATACTGTTTTACAATAACATTTATGAGTGCTGATAAAACACCATATTGCTTTAAAGCATTTAATAAGTGAAAAGTTTTGTATGTTATTGATTTTTCTACACTTATTTCTGCTTCCACACACTTCATATTTTTGTGTTGATAAGCTAATTCAACATTTTCCAATAAAATTGCAATCATCTGATATACACCTATATCATTTTTGATATCTACTGAATTATATTCGTTTTTGTTATTAAGATATTTATTTTCCAGAACCTCTCTATATCTTTCGCTATCATTGTATTTCAATGCATCATCAGCTGTAAAAAATACTGCTGCAAAATAAGATATCATCTTAGCTCTGTCTTTTCCTGTAATTGGAGTAAATACTTTTTCAACCCAAATTTCATCCACTTCTTCTATACACTCATCAACTGTATCATCATCTTCCTTTGTATGGTGACAATACCATTTATAAAACAAGTTTTTAATTAAATCTAAATCCTCTATATCTAAAGCTCTATCATTTAAAACCTCAAATAACGTATATGCATCATTTTCATTCCCTGTAATTATTACACAAAATTTAATATGTTCTAACATACTGTCGATTTCAGAAATTAATTCATTTGTGTATTCAATTGGACTTTTGCCTTTTATGGAAATTATATTACACAATCCATTAAACTCATATTTCATAGCATCTATATACTGTTTTACCAATTCATCCTCTTTTTGTTTAGCTACTCTACATTTAGGATTATGAACATCTGTTAAAAATATCACAAAGCTACTTAATGCTTCCTTCAACTTTTCATTGTATGATTCTCTATTATATTTTAACGACAAATCACATTTCTTCAATAATTTTTTTTGTTCAATATAATACTTATCAGCATATTCCATTTCGTCTGTTAAGTTTTTTTCAGGTAAGAAAACTGCTTTCTGATAATTTTCAAGTAAAATATCAAAAAGATTGTCCCCTTGCTCTTCTTCTGAAACTTTTTCTATTATCTCTGTATGAACTTTTTTCAAGCTTTCTTCTATTTTACTGCCAAAAAGTATATTACATATTTCTTCCAACTTTTGCAGAGCTGTATCTAATTTAGCAATTCTTTTTTTACTAAGCAATTCTTCTACATAAGCTCTCTGTAACAAAAATTCCAAATATGTAAATAAAAACATAGTTGTTATTCTTTGTTGCCCATCTATGACATCATGATTTTTTTCTGCTGAAACTACCATAACTGCTGATCCAACAAAGTATTCCTTTTTCCCTTTTTTCCCATCTTTTCCATTTTCTTCATTTTTCTTAAAATCATTAATTAAATTTTTTATATTATCTTCTCCCCATTTATAAGGTCTTTGATAATAAGGGATATTAACTCTCATAGGAACATTTTCCTTACTTCCCATTTCACTACATAAATTTTTTACATTACGTATTTCGGCTCCTTTTAAATCCATAGTTTTTTCCTCACACTTTCATTTGTTTTTACTACTTACTAACCTTCGTCAATTTCTTCCACTGCCATAATCAGCCTGTCCACATCATCTTTAGTGGTATATCTTCCAAGGCTTGCCCTAACCACACCTACATAATCTGTGTCTGCCAAATATTCATGTACAAGTGGTGCACAATGATACCCTGTTCTAACGGCAATGCTGTAATCTTCATCAAGAATCATTCCTACATCTGACGCTTTATAACCTTTTATATTAAATGCCACAATTCCTACATGTGCATCTTTAGGTGGCAAATACATAACTACATTTCTATTTTTATTTAATTCAGAAATAAGATAATCCGTGAGTCCCTTCTCGTGTTTAAAATAATCTACACTTTCTTCTTTAATAACATCTGCTGCAGCATTTAGTCCTGCAACTGCAACTATATTTGGACTCGATGGTTCAAACATTCCCGGAATTGATGACGGCATATTCAAATTGAGTGAATCACTACCTGTTCCTCCTGCAATAAAAGGATTAATTTTTTCTCCTTTTCTCATATAAAATCCACCTATTCCAAATGGTCCGTACATATTTTTATGACCCGCAAACACAACAAAATCCGCCTGCATATTAATCAAATCTATATCAATTAATCCTAGCGATTGTGAAGCATCTATAATCACTTTACAATTGTATTTTTTTGCAATTTTCACAATCTGTTTTACCGGTAAAATATATCCTGTAACATTACTTATATGTGTTATAAACAACTTTGTCGGATTACTAACAGAAAATAAATATTCCATTTTTTCCAAATCAATTGTCATATTTTCTCTAATAACAGGTAATTGCTTAATTTCAAATTTATTTTCATCCTGGGCTTTTTTGAGCGGTCTCATTACTGCATTATGCTCAAATGGAGAAACAAAACATATGTCATTTTCACTCCAGTCAAGACCACCTATAATCATGTTAAGTGCAATTGTTGCTGAAGGTGCAAATATAACATCAGCTACCTGTTCTCCATTAACAAGACTTAGCATTTTTGTCCTTGTTTCATCTATTAAACCTGTAGCTTTCTTAGCCAAATCATACGAGCCTCGTCCGGCATTTACAGCCAGATTTCTATTTACATCATCCATTGCCTGATATACTTTTTCAGGTTTAGGAAATGTTGTTGCCCCATTATCCAAATAAATTAATTTCATTTGCTTAATAAATCCTCCAATGCCTTTGCAAGTACCGAAACTTTTTGATTAAGTTCCAACGTATCCCCAAATTCTTCTAATGCTTCTTCAATAGCATTTTGTAAAAAGTAACTTGTGCTGTCGTCATCATCAGTCTCATAAAATCTTTCTATCTTATTTCCACCATTTTCAATATAAATTCTGTTTTCGCCTGAGCCTGATTCATTATTTTCCTTTACTGCCTCAACGCTCGCCTTTACTCTCGCCAATTCATCCATAAATTGTTCAAAAGAATCATTCTTCCAGTCATTTATATAAATTCCGGAAATTATCTTGCACACTCTAGATACGATTTCTAATTCGTCATTAGTTTTTAGCTGTCCGATATAAGTCATAAAACCTGTTATATTTTCTGAAAAAATATGTGACTTTGCTTTTTCACTTTGCTCTACATACCATGTTTTTAGACATTCACCAAGACTGTCATTTGCTTTTTCGCCAAAAACCTTCTTTATATCTGTTGCAGTTTTTATTTTTGTAAAATACAGATTTTCACTCATGCATTTCTTTATTTTCAAAACTTCCTGTGTGCATTTTTCATATGCATTATCATCAATATTTCCATAAATTGCTTCCGGTATTTTCTCAAATAAGACTTCTCTTGGATTTAACTCTATCCCTTTAAAAATCTTTCTGAATTTCTTTATTTTTTCAAATGTTTCCTCTTCTATATATCCCTTTTCTTTTTTATTGAAAATTTGTTTTGTAAATGTAAGAGTATACTGGTCTATAGACCTGTACCATCTGTGCATACTTTCAACAATATTGCTTAATCTCTGCATCTTAGACTGTTTCTTTTTCTTTATTTCCTCAGTAATAAAGTTTTCTTCTAAAATATTGAGATACTTTTCCTTTTCCATATTTTCTTTTTCAATGAATAGGAAATATTCTTCCGGCTTTTCATTTATGTTATTTAGTATTTCGCTTGATATATCAACTTCTTTATCTCGAAGATAAATAATTGGTGTATCCTGTAAACCTACAATTTCATTTGCAAGAAAAATAGGTATTACTCCCTTTCTTACACCAAATTTTTCTCCCATTATTTTTGAATACAACTCATCAAAAGATGTTTTTTTACCGGCACATTTACCTATAAAATCTCTTATCTCTTTTAAAATTTTCTCGCATCCTGCCTCATATTCATTATTGTCCATTATCCCTGTATGAACTAATGTTGCCCTGAAAATAGTTGATTCTGAACTTGTCCCTTTTTCAAATCCCGATAAATCTTCTTCTCCAAGAATAGCATCAATTATCTGATTTCTTGCTTTTTTAATCTGCGCTGAAACATTCTGTCTGTTTATCAGCTCGTTATTAATTTTAGGAGCATTTTCGTAATACGAAGAACATATATCGCTTAAAAATCTGTTAAAATTTTTTTCTGATTCAAATTTTAATTTTTCACTATCACGTCCACTGTAAAAGCAAATATCATTTCCATTTTCAGGCATATAAAGACTTTCAAGTTCTCCATTAATTTCAAAAATTAAATCATCTCTATATAATTCGAGTTCCTGTTGTAAAACTTTATTTTCATCTATAAAATTCTTATCTTTAAGCAATGCCTTTACGGCTTTTAATTTTCTGATGCTTTGCTGCTGTCCAAATGCTTTTTTAGGATAAATTACTACTATTCTTTCATCCTTAAGCTTATCTGTATGCGACTTTACTTCATTTGCATCATTTTCTTTTAACATTACAATGCATACAATTAATCCGTCAGCTTTATATGTATCAAACAAATAGTTTGAATTCTTTACACTAAGAAATTGTTCCTGTGTCATATACACATATTTAAAGAAACGTGTCATAGTGTATTCCCTGTTATATTTTTTAGGAAGTACATATTCTAATTCAGAAATATTTGCAAACTCTTCTGCCCAATTTAAGCTTAATGACTGCTTTTCAATCATCTGGTTCATATACTTATCCAAATTAATTCCAATATTATTTTTGAAAGTATATATTCCAAGTTTATTACGGTATTTTACAATTTCCTTGTTTTCTAATTTCTGCAAATATCCTGTAAAATCCTCTTTACTAAGTCCTGTAGCCAGACGAATTTCTTCTTTTTTTACCGGTACCTCTTCATTTTTATTAATCATATGAAGTATGGCTATAGCCTTAATTACTTTTTCCTCACCTAAAGATTCTGCCTTAGTCAAAGCATAATCTGCCTTTAGCCACTCATTGTGAATATTTGTAAGTGAAATACTTTCCTTAAATAAATTTTTAAAATAATCATAAATTACATCTACTGAAAGCAATTCATCTGCTCCGTTTTCAATTAAATTGACAAGGCTTCCCTTTTCGTCATTTGCCAAAAAAGTAAAAATGCTTCGCTCGTTTTGTGCTACTTTTTCACTTATATTAAGTAACGCATACGCTGTTAAAGGCAACATTGGGAATGCACCTTTTACAACTATCTGCTGATAATCGCTAAATTTAAACATACTTTGAAAACATGGTATTTTATAAGATTCTTTAATAATTTCACTATTATTTTCCTCTTTTAGCCATGCCTTATATTCTGTTCCTTTTTTCTTAATTACATGTTGCAAAAGTTCATAATTATTCTGAGCTGATACAATAAATCTTATTTCCTTTAATCTGCCTTCTACACCTTTAAATGCATTAATCATATCCTGAGGCAATGCATTTCCATACTCTTTTATACTTTTATGGGCAACAAATGTAATATGTATCTGTTGTTCTTTTGAATTATTTGCCAATTCACACATATCCTGAAGTATCTTCATATCATAGGCAAATGTTTCCCTTTCATGCCCTTCTATATATTTGCTGAATTCATCAAAAATAATATAAATGCCACCATATCCATGCTCTTTAAGTGCAATGCTTATTTCTCTATACAGTGTCATTGCATTGTCCTGAACCATCGGTCTGAATTCACTTCCTGCCGTCAATTCAGGGTATACTTTCTTAAAAATTTCTAACCCATTACGATTCATTGACTTAAGGCTTTTTTCTAATTCCTTAACGTTAGTTTCATAACCTGTTAAAATATTCTCAAATTCCTTATAGACTTTTTTATATTTATTTTTCCAATTTTCAATCACTTCAACAGCTTTGCTGTAATCACTATCAGGAGCAATGTCCATCAAATCATTTTTCTTTAAAGCCTCCATTAAGCCAAGTACAAACCCATGATTTAAATCCCTGTCCGTTCCTGAAATAATAACTGGCAAAAATGGCTTATATTCTTTATGAATAAGTCTTGCGTTATTGGCTGTCACATCTGATATTTTTTCTATTTTATTTAAAAGTTTTTCTGTTGTTTTATCTTCTGATTCTTTAAGAACAGCCAATAAAACCAACAATAAATGTGATTTGCCTTTTCCATATGGTCCAATAAGGATATTTGCCTTTTCTTTATTATTAATAACGTTCTCAAGAAATCCATTTAATATATTTATTGATGAACGTGTAGGTATATAACTGTTGAGTTTTTTTCTATTGTCTATATCCAGTTGTAAGTTTATTGAATTCTGAAATTTCTTGTCTATTTCAATAAAATCCTTTAATTGGCTCATATTATGCTCCTTCACAGTTTATCTTTAATTTTTCTCGTAATATTTTTCTACTATTTCATTTAATGGAATATTTTTCTTCAAATAAACCATATCAAGTCCTGCCGTTCTATTTACTGTTATGTAATTTAAAGCCGCAAGATTATCTAAATACTCATTTAATGCAATTCTTTTCAAATTCAAAACCCTGCCCGGGGACAATGGTGCATTTAACAATTCATCTATTCCAACAGAATCTTTGGATTTTTCTTCAAAATATTTCATCAATGCATATAAAAATACTTCGTTTATCAATACTTCTCTATCAGGCTGTGTTTTAAAATATCTATCCCTATCCTTCTTTATTAATCCTAATTTTGCAAATGGAGATATTTTCTTTTCTTCCGGATCATAATCTTCTATTCTTTCTTTCACATACATATTTAAAAGAACCGAAATATCATCTCTTAATGAACGCTCTGATATTTTCTTTCCTTCAGCTAATATTTGCATTTTTCCAAGAATAATATACTCAATTTCCTCTTTAGTGAATTCATCCATATTCGTCTCATTAAAAAATAAATACCATGTTGTTGCCATATCCTTATTAAATACAAGATTTATATGGTAAATCCACAATGCAAAACTATCCTCTAAATATTCGTCATTATCTTTTATTATCTTTGCAATATCAGTTAACTTTGCTCCGTTTTTAGGCGATTCCTCGATAAATTTCCCCGCTTTAAGCCAGTATCTGATAGCTTTCGCCATATTGCTTCCAACTCCTAAAGCATCTGCTCCATAGTTCTCAGAAAAAACTTTTCCATTGTCACTTACCGCTTTTAACCCTTTATCAAGCCAACCTTCACGTATTGTAAATGTTTCATGTCCCTTAAGTTTTATTGCCATATTTTTATCCTTTTTTCGTTGCTAATACTTTTCGCATATAACATCCTGCCGTGTAATGATTAACGCATTCTGCACATCTTACGCATTTATCATCCAAAATCTTATAATCAAGATTACCTTCCTTATCTTCTTTAATAACAATTGCATTATGCTTGCATATACTCTCACACGCCCTGCATCCCATACACATTTGATATTTAGTAATCTGACATTTAACTTTGTCTTCCGCTGCCTTAACACTTGCAGCACCATCTATTTTGTAATCGATTATCGTTACTTTTAACGTTGTACTTCCAATTCTTCCCTGAAGTTTAAGCACTAGTCTTCCATCTTTTCTCGTAACATAAACTTCTCCAAGTCGTTTATTTCCAAATTCAAAATTTAGATATCCAAATGGTTTAAACAATTCATACAATTGTTCTGAAATCGGTCTTTGCAGTTCATAATTAAATGCATTTTCTTCCAATGCACATGGTTCAAAAGAAACTGCTGTCTTTTTTGCATAATCTACGCCATTTCCACCCTGACGTGCTTTCCATTTGCCATCATCTACATATACTTCAGGGTCCGGTTTTCCAATCTGTTTTGCAAAATCAATTAGCATCTGCCTAAACCTTTCCGACTGTTGTGGCATATGAATTTTTGACAAAAATTCTGACCACCCACTGTTATTTGGGCAGCACCAGCATCCTACTCTTGCATATCCCAATCTGTACGCATAATTAAAATCTATTTTTGTTGTAAGCATATACAACCAGACATCAAAATCCATCCAGTCTATAATTGGGGATATTGTTATTTGCTTTGTAATTTTAGAGCCTTCTGTTTCTCTTTCGTATTTACTTCTACTGGCAGACTCACTTCGTCTTATTCCATAAAATGTTATTATTTTGTTTTTATTTCTAAATAAAGTCTTTATCTTTCTTTGTATCGCACCGGTTTTAAATATTGTGCAGCACCATCTCATTACTCTGCTTGGTGGTCCCACTAATTTACATAGTTCTTCAAAATCCTTATCCTTGTTTCTCGAAGATAAAACCGGAGTTTGGGGATGTTCTTTTTTAAACCTATCAACATATCTCATTGTTTCCGGAAATTCTAATGTAGTATCTCCAAATATGTGTAATATCTTTGGCTCACTTAACGCCCTCATAACTATATCTGATGTAACTGTGGAATCTTTTCCCCCTGAGAAAGATACAAACATATCTTTTGCCGTGTAATCTTTTGTAGAATTTTTAATGTAATCCACTGCTTCTCTTACAATGAATTCGTATCTGCTTCTGTTCGCCTGAACAAATTTATCTGCATATTGTTCAAAATATTCATAACTTATATTTTTTGATGCTTCTTCATATTTACTTCTAATATCATCAACATCTTTATTTTTTAATTCTTTAACTGAAAATTTAATTCGTTTACCATTAATTAAATATTTATTCCCGGAACAGTTCCATACTGAATCCTTCTCATATGTCCCAGGGATTTTATCTAATAAAATCTCTAAAAGCAGTCTTTCTTCCGGGAATACCGGTCTTATATCTGTTGTTATTCTTGTCCCTTTTCCACTACAACATTCGCACTCACTTTGAAATAGCGGAACCTTGCAATTATCACACCAGTAAATGTCTGATTTTTCTAATTCAGTTCTTTCTCCACACACCGGACATGTGCTGCTTTTTGTCTTTATATTGTCATTTCTACATACGTATTTAAGCACTTTATCACCTATCTCATATCCCTTGGGTTAGTTAAATGCAGATTTGCTCTTATTTTCTTATCTGCAAATGTTATCTCATATCTTTCGGGTCCAAATGCAGATAGGAACATAGTTCTAAAAATTCACCTGCGCTAAAATCCGCATTATTATCTATGAATTCTGACATATGTATCCCTGTATCTTTTTCTATCTGGGCAACTGAAATTTTATTACGTTTTATATACTCAACTATATTTTCAGATACCCTGCTATTACTTTTCTTTTGATTATTCATTCGATACCACCATTCTCGTTTCCCAAGAAAATTTTACTAATATCTACATTATATTCTTTGTTTGAGAGAATTGCAATGAAGTTTTTTCTTTGTAAAAGAGAATTTGTTGACGTAAATTTTTTCTTACTATATTATTGAAAAGAGAGGTAAATAAGATGAAGAATGCAAAGATTTCTGAAGTATTAAAAAATTATAGAAAGTTAAACAAATTGAGTGTGCGTGATGTATCAGGTATACTCAAAGAAAAATCTTTAAACGTTGCCGAAAAGACCATATATGGCTGGGAAAGCGGTCAAACTCAACCTAATGCTGATACCTTGCTTATGTTATGCGAAATTTATAATATTGAAAATATTTTAGGCACTTTTGGATACACGGATGAAGAACCTATTAATCTTACAAGTCACGAAGTAAAATTAATAAAACAATACAGAAACCATCCTGAAATTCAGGATGCTGTTAATAAATTATTAGACGTGTAATTTTATTATAATAAAAAAGTCGGAGCATTTATACCTGCCTCCAATTGTTAAATTAACTAATGGAATCGGTACAAACGCTCCGGTTTTTTAACCGAATTATTATGAATCACATATATAAAGAGCAGACGCTTTTCATCTGCTCCACTTATTTTATGTTGTATTTATTTAATTTAGATTAAATACAATAGTCATTTGTTTGATTTTCTTCTAACTGCCACTGAACTAAATCTGCCAATGTAATATTATCAACTACATCTTTTACTGCATCATTTATCTTCTGCCATACTCTAACAGTTGCGCATCCTGTCATTCTTTCACATGGTTCTGCATCATCTTCCACACATGCAACAGGAGCTAATGAGCCTTCTGTTAATCTTAAAATCATTCCTACTGTATATTCTTCCGGTTTTTTCTTTAATAAATATCCACCCTGAGGTCCTCTTGTACTTCTTACATAGCCGGCTTTATTTAAAACTGAAATAATCTGTTCCAAATATTTATCAGATATTTCCTGTCTCTTTGCAATATCTTTTATACTTACCGGTGTATTTCCCTCCGAATGTTCTGCAATATCAAGCATTAATCTCAATGCATATCTTCCCTTTGTAGAAATTTTCATTATATTTACATCTCCTATTAGTTTTCATTATTTAACAGACGCCTAAATTTATAATATAAATTTATTTTGCGTAATCGTTAATTAAAATTGCAACAATTATAACGTCAAATACTTCTCAGGCATCTTTTGTCTTCAATAATATAAATATATTATAGAACATAATTCATACTTTTTCAATAGGAATTAAGAAGTATTTAGTGTTTTATCTTTTAAGCAACCTTCTAACAGACTCCAAATCTACTCTTTTTATACCCATAAAGAAACTACCGCTTCACAAATCTACATTTGTAAAGCGGTAGTACCGTAAAAAAGAAAACTATTAGTAATAATTGACATAACAATTATTAATGATAACCTATATAATTAATTGGTATGATAAACAAACTATTGAGAGTTCTAGTTGATATGTTTATCAATACTAATTATATAACATTGTGTTAATAAGATGTCTTACGGATTGTTTTGTGTAATACACTTTCACAATACCTGCATCCATAAAATTATTTGGATAAATTAATTTATCCTTTTACTGCACCTACTACCAAACTTTCCTGTACCTGCTTACTTAAGAAGAAGTAGATAATAATTGTTGGCAATGTTGCAATTACCATACCTGCTCCAATTAATCCCCATTCTGTCGAATACTGTCCGGCAAGTGACATAATACCTACAGGAAGTGTTCTGAACTCATCACTGTCAACAAATGTATTTGCTAACATCAATTCATTCCATGTTCCTAAGAATGTAAATATTGAAGCTGTTGCAATGGCTGATTTAACAATTGGGAATATGATTTGTATAAAACATTTAAAAATTCCGCATCCATCAATATAAGCCGCTTCTTCCATTTCTCTTGGAATTCCTTTATAGAAACCTACCAGAATCATTATACTCATAGGAAGCGCTCCGGCAATGTAAGGAATTAACAATCCTAAATATCCACCTTTAAGTCCCAGTCTATCTAAAATCTGAAACAATGGTAACAATGCTGCCTGCGCTGGTATCATAATTCCAATCATAAATAACCCATATACAAGGTTTCTTAATTTCCATATCATTCTTGAAATGGCATATGCTGCCATTGATGAAATTATTCCTGCTGCTACTACCGTAACCACCGAATAAAATACTGAATTAAGGAAATATCTGATTAAATTTGATGAACTCAATGCTGTCACATAATTATCCCATCTCCATACATGAGGAAGTCCAATTACATTTTCACCAAATATTTCCGTGTTGCTTTTTAACGAAAATGTTATAAGCCAATATAGTGGAAACAACTGAGTTAAAGCAATTAATAATAAGATAGCAAATTTTATTGCTCCCATAATTTTTTTCTTTTTCATTGTGTCCTCCTATACTGCCGAAACATTCTGCTCTGCTTTTTTAAATATTCTGTTAACTATAAATGTAAATATGAGACACTCTATTACTATAAAGAACGCCTGTGCACTTCCATATCCATACAAACCTTTTCTAAATAAATTATTGTACATTAGCGTAGCGGGAACTTCACTTATGTGGTTTGGACCTCCACCTGTCATAACATAAACAAGGTCAAAGGCTCTTAATGATCCGGTTATTGCAAATATTACACATGTTTTTATTACCGGAACAAGTAAAGGTAATGTAATTTTCATATGAACCTGCAACGTTGACGCTCCATCTATCTGAGCTGCTTCATAATAGTCTGTCGAAATAGACTTTATACCTGCATAAAAAATAATCATGTGATATCCTATGTACTGCCATATAGATGGAATCAAAACTGTCATAAAAGCATCTTTTGTAAGCCAGGAATGCTCATATTTAGGATTGAAGTATCTGACTACGGTGTTAATTACACCGTAGTCATTATTAAACATTTTAAGCCACAACTGTCCTATAACCATACTTGATATTACAACCGGAATAAAATAAACCGTTCTAAAAAATCCGTCACCTTTTACTCCTCTTGATAATACCAAAGCTAAAATTAATGATATAGGTAACTGAATAAATACTGATGCCACTACAAGAATCAAAGAGTTCTTTACTGCAAGTGGGAAATATCTGTCTTCAGTAAACAATTGTATGTAGTTTTTTATACCAATAAAGGTTTTTGTTCCAATTCCATTGTATTCAAAAAAACTGTAAATTCCTGACGTAACTAATGGAATCAAGGTAAATCCTAAAAACAATAGTAGCGCCGGTAATATAAATATTAATATGTATTTCTTATTTCCAAGCATTTTTTCCATAACACTACCTGCCTCACTTATTATTTACCGTTAATAGCTGCCTTATGTTCATCTATAAATGCATCAATGTCTGCGCCATCTGCAAATAATGTCTGAACCTGTTCATTATGTACTGCTGCCGGTTCTGATTCTAATGATGTATCCCAAGCAAGTACACCCTGTTTTCCTTCTGCTAATAAATCTTTAATCTGGATAAATAATGGGTTTAAGTTGCTTTCATCTGCAGGAGTTGTCCATCCACTGAATCCTGATCCTGTTTCATATGAAGCTACGCCCATTTTTTCATTAATGTAAATACAGAACTTAGCTGCTTCTTCTTTGTATTTAGTGTTATTGTTAACCCAGAATGATTCAACGAATCCACCACAGTAATCTGTTGCTTCACCTTTTCCATCTGCGATTGTTGGAATCTTTAATGCTACTACTTCTTCAGGTTTAATTGTTGCTGCATCGTCTGTGTATACATTGTTTGCAAACCAGCTTCCCATAAGTCTCATAGCTGCTTTTCCATTTTCAAATGCTGCATTTGCGTCATCATTTCCCTGTTCTAAAGGATTGTCCCCAAATGCTCCCATTTCATATAAATCACTTACTTTCTGTGCTGCTTTCTTGAATCCTTCATCTCCGAATTCTTTCTTTCCTGATAACATTTCGTTAACGCCTGTTGCACCTACTTCTCTTAAAGCTAATGCCTGATATACGAATGCTGCATTCCATCCGTCTTTAGCACCTGCTGCCATTGGTATAACACCATCTAATTTCTTTAATTTCTTAACTGCATCTACTAATTCATCGTATGTAGTTGGTAATGTAGCTCCTGCCTTGTCAAACATTGTCTTGTTACAGAATAATGTCATATACCATGAAAACATTGGTACTGAATATAATTTTCCATCAAATTCAAATGCTGATGTTGAACCTTCTAAAATCTTTGACTTAACATCATCAGTTACATAGTCATCTAATGCCATAACTTTTCCTGCATCAACTAACTTCTTTGCTGTACCTGCACCCCACCAATAGAATACGTCGATTCCTTTTGCGTCTCCGGCAAATTCAGCGTTAATCTTTGTCTTGTAAGCTTCTGTATCCAAAGTTTCTGTCTTAATCTTAACACCTGTATTTTCTTTTTCGTAAGCTTTAACTGCCTCTTCATATTTGCCCTTAAGTTCATTAGTATCATTTGACCACTGATGCCATACATTTAATGTAATTGTACCGTCGTCATTTTTAGCATCGCTGCTACCACCTTTGCTACCACATCCTGCCATTGAGAATGCCATTGTTGAAGCTAAAGTAAGCGCCAACACTTTCTTAAATAAATTTTTTCTCATTATAAATCCTCCTCAATTTATTTGATATTCAAAGTATACTTAATCAGATTCTCTATCTCAATTTAATATTTTGACTAAAAAAGGTTAAAAATTTTACTATAAATTTTTAACCTTTTTTATTAACATCTGTATTCTTTTACTGTCTTTCCTGTCTGCTTTTTAAAGCAAATGCAGAAATAATGTGAATCTTTAAACCCAACTTTTTCCGCAACTTCATACACTTTTAAATCAGTCTGCTTAAGAATTTTTTTACTTGCCTCTATTCTCTTTTCAGATACATATTCTATAAAACTGACTCCGTATGCCTTCTTAAATTCCCTACTTAGATAACTTTCATTTATATATAAATCCGTCGCCGCTTTCTTTAATGAAAGTTCTGAATTGTATAAATTTCTATTAACATATTCTAAAGCATCTTCTATAACATTTTTATTACGTTTAGATTTTTTTTGATTATGATAATCATAAACAATTTTGATATATTCCTTGGCGCATTCTAAGGCATCTGTTACACTTCTAATCGCTCTTACATCCTTAAAAACGTCCTCTTCATTTATTAATTGATACAAATTTATTCCATACTTATTAAGAGTCGAACCTGCACGTAAAATAATTGTCATTGTCATAAGTTTTAAATATTCTTCATCAGCTATCTTTCCTTTTTTAATTACTTCAATATAATCTTTAATGTATTTCAGCATTTCTTCTTCCCTGCAATTATTTATAGCTTCCGCAAATTTATCCCAGTCAAGTTCTATTTTAGAATTATTTTGCTTCATAACCTCCTGGTATTCAGAATATGTAACCACTCTGTTTCTTCCAAGCAAAACTGAAACTCCAAGCGCCTTATCTGCCTGACCATATGCCGATGCAATGCCACAAAATCCTATATTTTTACCACTTATTCCGATGGTTGCAGTTATTCCAATCTTATTTAATTTTTTATGCAATGCTTCTGCATAATTAATGCATTCATCTAAATCCTTATTTACAAAATAAATTATTATATTATGCATAAAATGAACAAACGAAATCATATTGTCGTTATTTTGATTTTGAACTAATTCATAAACTTTTTTATAATTTTCCTCTTCCTGATTATCTTTAATTTTTACATCTATGCATACACAACCATCAAGAAGTTCTTTGCAGTTATATGTATCCATTTTTTTCACTGCTTCTTCTTCATCTATTCTATTTTCAACAAGCCTTAAAAGAAAACTTTCTTTTAGTATGTCATAATTATTCTCCATGCTTTCTTTTAATTTAGCCACCTCTGTAGCCTCTTTGTTTCTCTGGTTAATCTCCTCTTTTAATTTAGCCATCACTTCACTTATTTCTTTTATGTTAATTGGCTTTAAAAGAAATTCGTCAACACCTAAATTGATAGCTTTTCTTGCATATTCAAATTCCCTGAATCCTGTTACAATTACAACCCTGCATTTAGGATGTGCTTTCAATAGTGCTTCAGTAAATTGTAGGCCATCCATTCCCGGCATATTAATATCAGTCACCACAATATCCACCTCATGATAATTTATATATTCCAATGCCTCTTTTCCGGACGCTGCTTCCCCTACAATCTTAAAACCATTTTCTTCCCATTTATATCCTTTGCGAATTAAAACCCTCTCTAATTTTTCATCATCCACCAACAATACATTTAACATAATTATTTCTCCGATTTTTTGCTTAATTTAATGTATTTCCACTTTACATTTATACTATTTTGTCTGATTGTACATTTACACTATTGCAAATCTTACTCTGATTTTATCTTACCTACAGTAACAATTATTTCTGTTCCAACACCTATTTCACTCTGAATTATCATTGGATTCTCTATTTCATCCATTAACTTTATTCTCTGTATTAAGCTATAAAGTCCAAATCCCGATTTTCCAGTAACAGATTTACCTTCCATTATTTCCTGTATTCTTTCTTCACTCATCCCAACCCCATCGTCAGATACAATAAATATTATTTCATCATCCTGTTCAAATACTTTTATATTTACAGTTCCTTCTTCTCCATTTAGTCCGTGATGTACTGCATTTTCCACTAAAGGTTGAAGTAAAAGTTTAAGAACTTTCTCTTTTTTTACCGATTCTTCTATTTCATAATTAACTTTTATCTGATTGTCGTATCTCATGTTTAATATTGTAATGTAACTTTCGATACTACTTATTTCATCCTCAACTTTTATATAATCAAGTCCACTGTTTAGACTGTTTCGATAAAAATTTCCTAACGCCTGCGTCATCTGGAAACATTTTTCATTTTCCTCCATTAATGCTAATGCTGAAACCGCATCTAAAGTGTTATATAAAAAGTGCGGATTTATCTGCGCCTGTATTATGTCTAACTTGCCTTTTGCAATAATTCTTTCTTCATCCTTTATTTTTCTCATTAAAGATTTAACAGACAAAATCATATGGTTAAATACTTTTTTAAGGCTTGTGATTTCATTAGCATTATCTTCAACAGGCATTGTCACAAATTCACCGTTTTCAACTATTTTCATATGTTTTTCTACTTTTGCAAGTGGTTTAAATATGAGATATGTAAGTAACATTGAGCATATAAATACAAATGCAACATTTAAACACATAATTATCACTATCACTGTCGAATAATATGGAGCTAAAGATGTAATGTTATCCAATGAAAATACTCCGATAAGTTTCCAATCCTGTATTCCTATATCCTGACTTACAACAACACTTTTTCCGTCTTTATTATTTACTTCCATGTACTCCTTAGACATATTTTTTGCAATTTTTGTATACTTTTTAAAATCACGCTTTTTGTCTTGAGGCTCAATAATATAATTTCCTTTCGAATCAACTATGTAGAACTGATTCTTGTAATCATTACTAACCTGATTAAAATAGTCCTGCAATACTGAATCATCAAATGTTATTAGAAGTGTAGCCAAAGGTTTATAATCTTTCTTATCTACAATCTGTCTTACATAGCACAGATAATCATTAGGTGAATAATATTCTATTGTTCCATCGCTTCCGTTATAGAAAAATCCATTTCCATTTGCTTCCTGCATTTCCTTATACCAATTTGTATCCTGAATTTGCTTATTTATTTTTTTTGGTGGTCTCTTATAAGAATTATAACAATTATTATATTTATCAAATATATATACTCCGGAAATGTATTCTCCGGATAATATCATATTAAACAAACTCTTTGTTATGTTTTTTTGATAATTTAAATTAATATTCTCTGAATTTATTTGTCTTAAAGAATCCTGTACGATATCGTCAAAATATATCTGTGTTGAAAATTGAGTTACATTATCAAAAATAAGCGCTAAATTACCCTGAAGTGCATTAACTGTCTGCACTCCTGCCTTACCAACTTCAATTTTCGTATATCTTCCGTTTACAGCTGAAATTAATGTAAACGTCATTATAAATGACAATAAAAGAACCGCAATATAAGTCAGAATAATCTGCGTTCTTATCTTTGCGTTTTTCCATTTTTTTAATAATTTATACACTTTTCTCTCCACCATACATTATATTACAATTTTCTTTAAAAATTGTTTATGAACTTCATCTGTCATTTTTTAGTACTTATAATTTTTTATATTATTTATGCTGTTTCACTCATATACATAAACATACTTTATAAACCTATAACTGCAAATTAACTTATATAAAGTTCATGAACATTTCCATGTCCAATATAACAAATACCCTCCTTTTATAGTAAATGATTAGGGCCAAAATGTAAATATTTACTATTTTTTATTGTAAAACAAAAATGCCTGCAACCTCTTTTTCTATAAAGGATTGCAGACAATATAATTTCCATCTCGCTGATGCGGCATTCGCCGCATCACAAAAAAAGAACAGGTTCTTTCTGAAAACTAGCTTTCTAAAGAACCTGTTCTTTTTTTGTGTATGTGGACTCATTGCTTCGCACATATATATGCCGGCGACCGGAATCGAACCGGTACGATATTGCTACCACAGGATTTTAAGTCCTGCGCGTCTGCCAGTTCCGCCACGCCGGCGAACCCGTTGAATAAATAATGGGCAGAGAAGGATTCGAACCTTCGAAGGCGTTGCCAGCAGATTTACAGTCTGTCCCCTTTGGCCACTCGGGAATCTGCCCATTTGTTTCCAACAATAAATATTTATACCATAATTTTTTTATTTACGCAACCATTTTTTCTACTAAATCAAGCTAAATTAGGCACCATCAGATACCGCATAATTGACATCCTTTTTTCCAAGTCATATACTTGTCTATATTATGAAATTGGCTATTTATACATTAAGAGAGGAATTTAACAATGGTGAAATTTTCATCTTCGAGAAATAAGAAATCCATGAAGAAGCGAAATCTTTTAATAGCTATTTTGATTGTTGCGATGCTCGCTTTTTCTGTGGCAGGAACATATATATTTATGTATTTTTCCAGTGGCAAAAATCCAACAGAATACAAGAAAACTAATGCAACATCTCAGTCAAATAAATCTAACAATAATTCAGCTATCAACAATAACTCTGACAGCATGAATGATAATGAAGATGACTCAATCATAAATCCATATGATTGGGATAAGATTGCTAAAACAAACAAAGATATTTATGCATACATATATATTCCCGGTACAAAAATTGAATTGCCGGTTGCGCAATCTGATGATTCTAAAGATGATTCCTTTTATCTTACACATAATGAAAAAGGAAATTATGAATTTTCAGGTTGTATATATAGTGAAAAAATAAACTCAACTGATTTCACTGACCCCGTAACTGTATTTTATGGTCATAATATGTTAAACGGCACAATGTTTGCACACTTACATTATTTCGAGAAAAAAGACTTCTTTGATAAACATGAATATTTTTATGTTTATACACCTAGTCACAAATTAACATACAGAGTTTACTCAGCTTATGTTTATGATGATACTCATATTTTAAAAGCATTTGATTTTTCGGATATTCAGGTGCGAATGGACTATTTCAAGACAACTCTTAATCCAAGCGTTTCTAATGCAAATGTTAGAAAAGATGTAGCTTTAACTCAGGACAGTAAAATATTAACACTTAGCACATGTACTTCAGGAAAAAGTAATACACGATATATTGTAAATGGACTATTTATTAAAGATGACGTTACAGACTAGGTATAGTTATATAAAACTAATTGTGCATGCATTGAAGCGCAATATCAATGACATTATAACTCTAAATCAAATCTTACAAATAAACCCAGACTCCCACTATGATTGACAAAGATTATTCTTAACAAAGAACAACAAATAAAAATGAACCTATAGATTTTCAATATTTGACAAAATTACATTCTGCCAAACACTATCTTAAATATACAGGTTCATTTTTATATTCTATAATTTATATTTTATTATTTATTTTAGATTTTAATTGACGTATATATAATTTTATGCTAACCG
>NZ_QUGP01000008.1:49577-132601 GCF_003479125.1 Eubacterium sp. AF19-12LB
TAATTTTATGCTAACCGGAAATATATGTCTATTCTACACATTTATATAATTTCTGCTAACTGAAAATATATGTCTATTCTACACATTTATATAATTTATGCTTCTTCCATGCATCTATATATTGAGGGTTATTACACACATCTATTTTGTTCTATAAACTACCGCGCTACATGCAGGAATGGTAACTGCTATATCACCATTTTCTACCATTACCGGAATTCGACCCACATTATACAATTCCTCAGATGTTTCCATTAATCGTTCCATTACGTTTCCATTTGGAATGTTTAACTGCCAAACAGGAATTTTCACATTGATTTCATGGTCTGATGTATTGATAGCTGTTACTGTGCCATTTAATGCATCAAATCGTCCATAACTTAAATAATTGTTGCCCCAGTCTAATTGCTTGTAAGAACCTTTCTTCAATTCATCGCAATGATTGTGTATAAAAATCATATCTCTGTAAAATTCGATTAATTCAAAATCTTCTTTGCCCCAAGGATATGTTCTTCGGTTGTCCGGATCTGTCCATCCACACACGCCGGCTTCATCCCCATAATACAATGTTGGTGCTCCCGGCAGAGTCATCTGCATTACGACTCCCTGTTTAAATATGGCTTTCTTTACATTTTCATTTGCCGCTTCTGCTCCTGCAATTGCAATTCTTCCAGCCATACCGTTTGTTCTTGTCATAAATCTTGAATGATCATGATTTGACAATTCATTCATTGCCACTAATAACGACTGATTCTGGAATTGCGCCATATGATATTTCATTGCATCATTAAAGCTGTGGGCATTTCCCTTAAGTTCCGGTTTTACATTGTCAGAATGTTTATCAACACCTGTTAAAAACCAGCTTACAGGATCCATGAACGCATCATAATTCATTACCGTATCCCATTGGTCGCCCTTTAGCCATTCTCCCGCTTCGCCATAATGTTCTGCTAAAATAATTGCATCCTTATTTGCTTCCTTAACTGCCTTTCGGAATTTACGCCAGAATTCATGATTAAATTCACCACTATGTCCCAAATCAGCTGCAACATCTAATCTCCATCCATCAACATTATAAGGAGGTGAAACCCACTTTTTTGCAATGTCTAAAATATACTGTTGCAACTTTTCACTATCTTCATAATTAAGTTTTGGCAAAGTATCAAATCCCCACCATCCTTCATATGTTGAATTGTGAGGCCACTGACCGCCATTAAATTTAAAAAAAGAATTATATGGGCTGTCCTGAGAAATATATGCACCTTTCTCATAGCCATTCTCTTCTCTATAAATTTCCTCGTAATCCATCCATTTGTTAAAAGAGCCACAATGGTTAAATACGCCGTCAATAATCACTTTAATTCCACGTTTATGAGCCTCTTCTACTAATTCAATAAACAATTCGTTACTTGCTTCAAGATTTTTCTTATTTGTAACTCTTGAAATGTATTTTGTTGCCTTTGAATTATCTGTCTCTCCATCTTTTAATACATCCCCCTCATCAACAACTATTTTTCCAAAATGAGGGTCTATATAATCATAGTCCTGTGTGTCATACTTATGGTTTGAAGGAGATACGAACAACGGATTAAAATAAATAGCCTTTACGCCTAATTTTTCCAAATAATCCATCTTATCTATAACTCCCTGTAAATCACCACCATAAAACTGTCTGGTATCGTCTGCTGCCGGATTTTCATACCAGTCTTCAATTTTTTCTACGCCTTTTCCAATATACGCATATTCATTTGTTTCAACATCGTTTGTTTTATCTCCGTTGCAAAAACGTTCTACATATATCTGGTACATAACTGCACCTTTTGCCCAATCCGGTGTATTAAATCCGGGTGTTATTGAAAAGTCATAAACATCTGAGTAGCTTGTATCAGCTCCTGCTATATTGTAAAACAGGATTTCATTTCCATCTATCTCAAATCTATATCTATAACATCTGTTTTCAAGGTGAATTCTTACAGTATAATACTCAAATATTTCATCCTGATAACATGATGTCATTTGAATTCTTTCATTATCAATAATTATATATACTTCATTTGCCATTCTATGGCCTACGCGAAGTATAAAGCTATATTTATCTGTCTGTTTATTGTATCTGCAAAACTGTTCTGTTCCGTCATGAAAAATAGAATTTCTATTATGGTTCATATTGTTCTCCTAAATATAAAACTATATAAAATTTCCTAAAAAAAAATCAGGAAATAAACATTACTTTTCAACTATCTGTTTGTAACTGTCATATATATTATTTCATATATTATTCAATATCTTATTCCAAACCTACTCACTAAATTATATTACATATTTGCATAAATTGGTGCTATTTATTTTTATACAAACAAAAAGGACAGCTGCTACTGCTGTCCTTTTCGGAGAAGGTATTCGTTTTTTCTTTGGGGTGTAGCAAAAAAAACTATATAATGTATTGGGGGGTTTTACAATAATTATTATAGCATAAAATCAACTGTTGTAAAGCGTTTTGTTACCGATAACAACACTTTTTATCTTTTGCACAATTTATTATTGTTTATTATTGTTTTTTATTAGTATTTTACACAATTTCTTGTTTTTTAAAACATTTTTATTAGTCATTATTACTTTTGTTAAAAAATACTTTCGAATTCCTGTTGGTTTATCTTCTCTTTTTCGATCAACATTTGAGCACATTTTTGTAATTGTTCCATATGATCTTCGATAATTTTTTTAGCATCTTTGTAACATGTATCAATGATATTTTTTACTTCTTCATCAATTACTGATGCTGTATGTTCTGCATATCCTTTTGACTGTGCTAAATCACGTCCAATAAATACTTCTTCAGAATCATTATCATAATTTATTAAACCTAATCTGTCAGAAAATCCATATTTTGTAACCATTGCCTTAGCCATTGCAGTTGCCTGTTTAATATCTTGAGATGCTCCTGTTGTAATATCATCAAGAATTATTTCTTCTGCAATTCTTCCACCAAGGCTTACCATTATTTCCTGAATCATATGTCCTTTTGTATCAAACATTTCATCTTTTTCAGGTAATGGCATTGTATAACCTGCTGCTCCTGCTCCTGTTGGAATAACTGAAACCGTATGAACAGGTCCTACGTCAGGCAATACATGGAATAAAATTGCATGGCCTGCTTCGTGATAAGCTGTAATACGTTTCTCTTTGTCAGAAATAATTTTACTCTTCTTTTCTTTTCCAACCCCAACTTTAATAAGTGCTTTATCAATATCTTCCTGAATAATAAATGCTCTGTCAGATTTTGCTGCAATAATAGCCGCTTCATTTAAGAGGTTTTCCAAATCAGCTCCTGTAAATCCTGATGTAATCTGTGCGATTTTTTTCAAATCAACATCCTCGCCTAACGGCTTATTCTTTGCATGAACTTCAAGTATTCCCTTTCTGCCTACAACATCAGGTCTTCCTACTAATACTTTTCTGTCAAATCGTCCCGGTCTTAAAATAGCCGGATCAAGAATATCTACTCTGTTAGTAGCTGCCATAACAATGATACCTTCATTAACACCAAATCCGTCCATTTCTACAAGCATCTGGTTTAATGTCTGTTCACGTTCATCATGGCCACCACCCATTCCTGTTCCCCTTCGTCTGGCAACAGCATCGATTTCATCGATAAATATAATACATGGTGCATTTTTCTTTGCTTCCGCAAATAAATCTCTTACTCTGGAAGCACCTACGCCTACAAACATTTCCACAAAATCAGAACCTGAAATTGTAAAGAAAGGCACCTTAGCTTCACCTGCAACAGCTTTTGCTAATAATGTCTTACCTGTTCCCGGAGGGCCTTCTAATAAAACACCCTTTGGAATTCTTGCTCCTAAATCTATATATTTTTTAGGATTCCTTAGGAAATCTACAATTTCTTCAAGTTCTTCTTTTTCTTCAATAAGACCTGCGACATTTGAGAAATTAATATTCTTAACATCAAGTACAAGTCTTGCGCGGCTCTTACCAAAGTTAGCCATTTTTGCATTGCCTGCATTGGCACTACCATTCATAACCATAATAATAACAATTACAACACCTGCCATTAATAGCACCTGTATAATTGATATCATCAATGAATTATCACCTGCAACATCAGTAACTGTAGGCTTAACATCTGTATCTATTTCATCTATATCACTAATTACTTTATTTACATCTGTTACATATACTACTTTTCTTGATTTATCCTTTGATAAAACAACAACAATACTTCCTGATGGTACCTCATTATTTTGTCTGATTGTAACTTCTGATACATTTCCAGCCTTTAAATCAGTAATAAAATCATTATATTTATAATCACTGTCTTTCGTTGAAAATATTGAAAATGCATACATACCTACAATCATTAATGCTATAACTATAAAGTAAATTCTAAATCCTCTTGAACTATTCTTCAATTTTTCACCTCCTATGGTAGTATTTTGTATCGCTGTCAGTAAAATTTCACGCATCCGTCATCTTAATCGGAGGCAAATTTTTTTTGAATATTAAATTACTCTTCAACAACGCCTACAAAAGGTAAGTCTCTGTACTTCTGGTCGTAGTCAAGCCCATAGCCTACTACAAATTTATCTTCTATTTCAAACCCTGTATAATCAACATGAACATCTACTTCTCTTCTTGATGGTTTATCAAGAAGTGTTGTTACTGCAATGCTTGCAGGCTTTCTTTCTTTTAACAACGGTATTAACTTGTTTAATGTATTACCTGAATCAATGATATCTTCAACAACAATTACATTTAATCCTTCTATGTCATGATCCAAATCTTTTTTGATTTTAATATCACCTGTACTTACAGTACCTGAGCCATAACTTGATACACTCATAAAATCAAGAGTTACCGGTATTGATATTCTCTTTGCTAATTCGCATGTATAAAAAACGCTTCCTTTTAGGATACAGATAAGACGAACAGATTTTCCCTTATAATCTTCGCTAATCTGCTTTGCAATCTCTCTAACTCTTTTATCAATTTGTTCTTCACTAATCATTTCCTCGATATGACTTGCCATTTTCTTCTCTCCTTTGTTTTTTAATTATAAAATTCAATCTTAATTATGTTTCTAGTATTACTGTTGACTTTATAGTAACTACTCATTCTATATCCGACTATCCACACTATATGATTTCCATCGGCCAATAGTAATACTTTATCTCTGTCTTCTTTAGGAATTTTTTCATTGATAAAATATTCTTTCAGTTTCTTTTTACTTCCGAAATCATTTACTACAAGGTAATCACCCTCTTTACGATTCCGTAAGGTTAACGAACCTATTTTATCACAATCAATCCATTTAGTATACAGTAATTCCTGTATATCATCTACTGAAAATCCGTTGTTTTCGAAGTCTATTTTAAATTTTCCATTGTACGGATTCTCGTTTATAAGTTCATTATTTACAATAATTGGAATCTCCTTAATTTTTTCAATTTTTATATCGGATAAATCCGAAAGTAGAATTCCCTTATACTTTTTTATTGCTTTGATATTATAAGGCAAATTAACTGACTTTGACACTTCAAGCTTTGCCAAATTTATAATACTTTCAACGTGCGCCGCCGTTACATCTTTTAATTTTCCTGCTTTTTTCTCAATTCCTTTTCTGACAATCCTTTTTGCTATAGCCGGATGAATTTCAAAAGCCTTTAATGAGATGAATATTCCTTCTTCATTTTCGTCTACATATTCATCATATGTCTTATTTGTTTCAATCTCTAAATAATCTTCTATTTCTCCTAACATTTTTCCGGCATTTACAATATTATATTCAGCTTTTTTATTTATATTTTCTTTTATATACGGAATCAATTCTAATCTAAGCTTATTTCTGCTATATTCTGTTTCAAAATTTGTTTTATCTGTCCTATATGATATATGATTTTCTTCAAGATATTTTTCAATCTCTTTTCTAGATACACAAAGCAGTGGCCTTACAATGTTATCACGCTGCATAGGGATACCCGAAATTCCTTTTATTCCGGTTCCTCTAAAAAGGTTAAACAAAATAGTTTCACTATTATCATTCAAATTATGTGCCACCGATATTTTATTTGCATTATATTTCTCCTGCACTTTTGCAAAACATTCATATCTGCAGACTCTTCCTGCCTCCTCCTCTGACATTCCTCTGGCTATTGCCTCTTTTTTAGCATCTATGTGAAAAATTTCATACGGAATATGCTCTTTGTCACAAATTTTTCTAACATATTCCATATCTCCATCTGCTTCTTTGCCTCTGATATGATGATGTACATGAACCACTACAAGTTTTAAATTAATAAATTTGCTTATTTCTTTTAGTACATATAGCATACAAATGGAATCAGCGCCTCCGGATACTCCCAGAACG
Organism: Eubacterium sp. AF19-12LB; assembly: GCF_003479125.1. Taxonomy (NCBI): domain Bacteria; kingdom Bacillati; phylum Bacillota; class Clostridia; order Eubacteriales; family Eubacteriaceae; genus Eubacterium; species Eubacterium sp. AF19-12LB. The sequence goes on from NZ_QUGP01000008.1 coordinate 55,963, forward strand.
ACGCTGTCTCCATTTTGCAGCATATTGTTTTCTTTAATAAAATTCAATACTTTTTTTATCATATTTTTAATATACTGTATGCTTATTCTAAAGTCAAACAACCCGGTTAAATCGTTTAATATTTTCATCTATCTGTTACTTTGATTGTCATAAAATACCTTAAATCAATAATTTATGTGATACTCTTTGTTTAATGCTTTCGCCATATTCCTGTCACAAGAACCGTCATATCATCTTTTGGCACTCCACCCGACAGTTTTATCGCCTCATTCATAATAATAAGTGCCATTTCTTTTGGATTATTACTCTCTATATCCATTATCACATTTGCCATCTCCTTTTCTTTATCATCGCACTGCAATGATTCCACTATTCCATCTGAAATCATTATTACAAAATCACCGTCATACAATTTTTTAGTTATAGTCTCAACATCCACCTCATTTAAAACTCCTATTGGTAAAGATGTTGACTTTATACATTCTACCCAGTTTCCTCTTTTTATAAACGTGCATGCAGCACCTGACTTCAAAAATCTACATGTTCCCGAATATAGATCAATCATTCCCATGTCGACCGTAGTAGAAATATCCCATCCACTTTTTGTCAGCAAAACCGAATTAATAAGCCTTAATATTGTATTTTCATTCAGTCCACTGTCCATAAACTGTTCCAACAAATCAATTATGATTCCACTATACTCATTTGCAACACTTCCTGAGCCCATACCATCGCATATGCTCATAAATGTCTGCCCTTTATCTAACACAAGATACGTAAAATTATCCCCTGAAACCTGTTCATTTCTTTTAACTGTTTTTGCACTCCCCTGTAATGTGTGAAAATTCACCTCCTCTAATAACTGAAATTTTCCATATTCTAATGGTATATTTCCATATTCTAAGTTTACCATTCTCATCTTTTTGCCAACCACCCGACTTATTATATCCGTCATCATTCTAACCGTAGCTTTTGCCCTCTTCTTCTTTTTGGCGTAAAACTCTACTTCTATATATTCTTTCTCATTTTTCACCACCCTTATTTTCTTTGCATATATTTTTTTCTCTCTGAATTTTCGTTGTATTTTTTCTGCCATTCTGTCTGTAAGTAAATCTTCACTAATTGCCGGTCTCAAAAATTTTTCCACGATTTTACTTACTTCATTGAATTGTGATGCCATGGCTTCCCTCGTTTCCACCATTTTGCTAAACCACAAATAATTAAGCCTTGCCCTTTCCATATACTGTATTTCACTATTCGCACATCCGCTACACACACACTCATTTATATGATTTTCCAAATATTCGTTTTGAAAATTTTCATTATACTCACTGTTTATATACTGCATTTTAGAAGCTATTCCCTTAAAAGCTTTCGCCGTTTTTAACACCTGCTCCGCATCTACATTTTGCATACCATCATCTATTGGCGATAATTTTTTCTGAACCATAAATTTATTTATTCCATATGCAAATATTATGGTTGTTGACCAGTTAAGCATTATTATCGGAATATATGTAAGCATTTTAAATGTACTCCAATGAAGCGACGCCATATTATTCATATAAAAATCTGCTCCCTCCATAACAACCATTGTCATAACCGAAATTCCTGCCAAAATAAACGGATTTGGATTCTTTGCCCATTTCTTATATAAATTAATACACACATATGTCATCAAAATTATCATTGTATACTTGCACATTGGCAAAAATCCCTGATAAAAATATATTCCCCCTGCCATAACCGGTGCTATCACTACTCCAAATACGGGCAATATGTTTCCCGCACTATACCATGCCAAAGCTATCGGATTACAGCCAAAAAATGTAATTCCTGTTACTGCCCAGGATATCATAAGTAAAAATAATGGTTTCAATACCTTTTGCGTCATTAATCAATCCTCCATTTTTTTATTGACAACAGTATATCGGATGTCAATATCCAAAATTGTCGAATCATAACCTTATGTTCCTTAGACTTTTTGACATTTTTTCCTTTTAAACTTTTATAGACCGCCTTGGTCAAAAGGTCTAAGTTCACATGAATTTGTTCATAAGCGGGTTAAAGCCAAATTCATATAAACATCAAGTATATTATACAAACATGAGCTTACTCATAAGTAAATAAAAGACTTTTTAATCTGTCCAAATACGAGCAAAAAAAAGAAGCTGACCTTTAAAGTAAATGCAAAAAGTTAAATTATCTTATAACTATTAATTCCATATACTTTTAAAATCAGTTTCTTTTTTAATTATATAGAAAATAAATCTCTTTAAAAATTAATTTTTTATTATATTAATATAAACATCTTTAAAATTGGTTTCTTTTGTATTTAGGAAAATTTACTTCGTAAATCGCTTTCTTACTTATTTCCTATAGCTTTAGTCTTCTGGCTTAAAGATTACTTCATCCGGATACACTAATCCCATCTTTCTTGCCATTTCTTCTATATATTCGTCTGTCTTAACGTAGTCTTCTTTTTCTTTTAATTCATCTGATAATTCTAATTGGTCATTATATTCCTGCGTAAGTTCTTTTTTCTGTTTCTTTAAATCTGATAACGTTCCATATGCATTAAATGTCTGTACAAGTAAAATAGCACATAACATAATAACTACAAGGCTTATTCCAACTATCATGCCTCTGTTATCGTTTTTTTTCTTACTCTTACTTACTCTGCTCACTCTGGAAGTAGCAGTGCTTTTCCTTGGTTTTCTTACCTGTTGTCCGTTTTGCTGTCTGCGTTGCATGCTTTCCTGTGGTTTTCTTTTTTCCGACATCTACTCACCTTATTTCCTTTTGCAAACTTTTCTTCTATTTTCGTCTTTCTTAGTTTAATTCGTTTCCATGCTTTTTTCAATGGTTTTAATAAAGTTCTAATTATCTTTTCCAAAACTTTCGAAATTTTCAACACTAATTTTCTTCCTACTATTATTTCATAAACTGCCATTGCCAAAAGCATTCCAAATATAGGATACCATCTTAAATTTCCGTAATTTTTTTTAATCAACATACTAAAAAATATGTAAGCTACACATATCCAATATATAAAATCTTCAATAACCACTCTAATAAAATGTGGTTTAATAAGATTTCTTATTATCCTTATAGCATCGTATACAATTGCAAATATTATTCCGCAATACAGTGAAGTAAAAAGCAAAATAAGTTCATCTTTAATCATTTAAACATCCTTTTAAGCATGCTTTCTTTTTTTCTTTTATATGATGAGATTTCAGAATATTCCATGCTGTCCACAGTTCCTTCAATCTCTAATTCCCCTTTTTCTATACTTAACCTATTTACTTTTAAATCCTCACCTTTAATAGTCAGAATTCCCATTGTCGTTTCAAGTAATACCTCTTTTGTATCAAAAGAAATAACATCCTCGACCCCTGTAATCTCCATTGATTTCCTGTTAAGCATCATAAGTTTATGAGCTTTGGAAATATTATCATTCTCCACTAAATCACCCACATAGCTATACTTACATAAATATATGAAACTCTTTTTTTATTTATACTAACTAAAAAAACAATCCGTAGGTATCAAAGCTAGAGCTTTTGACCCAAACATCTAAGTTTATATTTCTATCAAATATTTTCTGTATGGGCTAATTTAGGCACTCTTTTATTAGATGCATTAGTACATTTATATTTGTATACTATCTTAAATTTATGTCAAATCTTTGTACATTTCTGTAGTTTCTTCTTTTTTTACAGTTTCATTCAAATTTAATACCTGAACTTTAACCGTTCTCTGTCCAAATTGAATTTCAATTACATCGTTAATCTTAACATCGTAAGAAGCTTTTACAGGTTTTCCATTTACTATTACTCTTCCTGCATCACAAGCTTCATTAGCTACTGTTCTTCTTTTAATAATTCTTGATACTTTTAAGTATTTATCTATTCTCATGTTTCCTCCTGATTTTGTTGTTAATTAGATATCCTTTTTTCTGCTATTATATTCATTAACCGGATATCTTTTCTGTTTTGCACAATTACATTATTAATTACAAATCTTATATTTTATTGTAAATTTAATTATTTTATAATTTATTTCTAAACTTCATGATTAAAAAGCAGTATAAAATAAAGGGCTTTTGATAACAAAAGCCCTTAAAATCACTTATATATTTACTCTTTTAAATTAGTTAAGAGCTTCTTTTAAAGCCTTACCTGCTTTGAACTTAGGTACATTAGCTGCAGCAATTGTGATCTTTTCCTTTGTTGCAGGGTTGATACCTTCACGAGCTGGTCTCTTAGAAACTTCAAAGTTACCAAATCCGATTAACTGTACTTTTTCACCCTTCTTCATTTCTTCTGTTACAACGTCTGTAAAAGCCTTAACAGCCTTTGCTGCGTCTGTCTTTGATAATCCTGCTTCTTCAGCTACTGCTGCGATAAATTCTGTCTTGTTCATGTTTATATCCTCCTAAAAATTAGTTCAGAAACTACTTTAATTTCATGTGTTCCTGTAATATACGTTTTCCTCGCGTACTTCAATAAACTTTATACATCATTTACCCTTACTTTGTCAAGGTAATTTGCTTATTTTAAGGGGATTTCAGCCAAATTTTATGTGCATTTTTCATAAAACATTTTTTTTATTTTTTTCGAACTTTTACGACTTATTTTTTTTAGCACAAAATTTTGTCATTTTAATTGTATTTTTTACCCGTTTAAATTTAAGACTCCATTTGCTTTCCTAAAAAATTTGCTGCAACTGCCGCTAACTTTTGTTCAGTTACCGATATTGGATTCTTTATGTCTTTTCCAATTATTGCAACCGCACCAACTGCATCTCCTTCACAGATAATCGGATATATTACTTCACCCATAGATGGTTCTTCACCTTCCTCAATGATAGCTATCCCCTTTTTTAAACTATTATGAGTTGTAAAGACTTCACGTTCATCTATTAAGTTTTCTACATCCTTACTTATCTTCTTTCCTATGTTTTCTTTTTTAGCTCCACCTGATGCAGCAACTACCTGATCCCTGTCGCAAATCATAATCATTTGGCCTGATGTCTGCCCTAACGCTTCCGCATATTGTTTTGCAAAATTGTCAAGTTCTCCAATTGGTGAATATTTTTTTAAAATGACCTCACCATCTCTATTTGTAAAAATCTCTAAAGGATCGCCTTCCCTTATTCTTAAAGTTCTTCTGATTTCCTTTGGAACAACAACTCTCCCCAATTCATCGATTCTTCGTACGATACCTGTCGCTTTCATGTTATTATCCTCCATAACTAATCTTTTAAAGAATTTAATTTTTTCTTTAATGTAATTAAATCCTATTTTGCTAAATTTAAGTTATGGAGTTAGTATGTGGAAAACTTAAGATAATATTCTTAATTTTACTCTAACCCTGTAAGCCTGCTGACTGACGAATCATATCTTCAACTACAATATCGTAAATTTCTCCAATTGAGTTACAATATTCTAAAACTTTCCAAGGCTCATTTGTATGGAAATGAATTTTAATCAAATCTTCATCTCCTACTGCGATAAGACAGTTACCTTCAAAATGTTCTGTTATGTACTCTGATATCTCATCCTCATCTAAATCTTTATTTCTTCTGTCAATCAAAAGCTGTGTATCATAACGATATGCAAACTGATCTTCTTCTACATCAATACTATTAATTTCTGACATAATTATCACCTCTTAAATTTTGTTATATTTATAATTCTTTAAAATTATGACGTTGTGGTCAAAAGTCCCTTACTTTGATGACTACAGATTGTTCATACTGCACACTCCTATAATCCTACTCCTTTATGAGCAAGCTTATGTGGGCTTAAGCCTTTTGAACCTGGCATCATATTATTTTCCAATAATAATACTTATCAATCTCTTATCAAGCATTATTGTTTTGTTCCACGGATTAATTATAATTCCACTTATTCCATCTGTTTTTAAGGCTGTCACAAATAAGCTGTCAATGTCACTCATAAAAGTAGACATTACACTACCGCTTCCTTTAACTTCCTCATCAAAACTTGTAAACGCCATCCACCACATTCTTCCATCATCTGTCTTAATTGCCTGAATATTCAAATTCCCATCTGCTTTAGGTGGCTCAACCGCAATAATTAATCTGCCTTTTTCCTTCATTCTTCTTCGGATAACTGTTAAAGTATGAGCTAACATTTCCTGAGTGCTTTCCTGCTGCAATGCTGCAATCGCATTTTCAATCTTAATATTATCCTTTAAGCCCTCATCTTTCATATTATCCGAATTTAAATCTGTTCTCACATTTTCTAAATTATCCTGTGAACCATTCAAATCATCCGGCAAATTATTTTTTATCTTTTTACTCATTTATATTATAACCTCAATGAATCACATAATTAAAATCCTAACAATATACTAACGTTTTCATTGAACCTTCCACTCTTTAATAAATTACATATTGTTAGAATCCTGACCTTTAGCATAAAATTTTACTAATATCTTAACAATAAATTTAGGCCAGAATTTTGAAAACATAACTTCATCTTCATCGCTTCTCTTATTATCGGCAATAATGGCTGATGTTTCTGAATCTTCATGTATTCTATGTGCCACTAATGGCTTTTTGCAATAAATAAAGCTTCCTTTAAGTTTAGAAAGTTTCTCCCATGCCTGCCAGTCTTCATTGCTTCTAAATCCAACTTCAAAAATAGGATTCGGCAAATTTGCTCTGACATATCCTACTGAAGGGCAACAAATAGGTGATCCAAATGATAATATTCTTCTTCTTACAAATCTGCTGTTAAAAAACAATCTTGTCTTTAATGGTATAAGCATGATTCTTTTAACTTTAAGTAATTTGTTTTCTTTAACATATTCACCATTTCTAAGTTCCCAGTAATCTGTAAAGAAAATCAAAGGATGTTTGCTTCTTTCAAATTCCTTTAATAAAGTTTCTGTATACTCTGGAAAATATACATCATCCTGATGTGCAATTGTCACATAAGGAGTATCAATCTGTTTATATCCGAAATTCCAGTCTTGGACAATTCCTCCCTGACCTTCGTTTACTATCAGTTCTATATTGTGTTTTTTTGCCATATCAGCAATATACTCATTAGGTGTTGAAGTAACCATTTTAATTGTACTTTTTACTGTCTGTTTTTCTAATGACTGTATGCATTCCTCTAAAAAAGGACTTTCTTTGTATGCACATATTACAAATGAATGTTTCATCTTTCTTCTCCTAAAAACTCTGTTGTTATTTACTAAGTTTTTTTGCTCTACTATTGTTTATTATTTTGGTTTACCAAACTATATCATTGCTTATTATTCACGATTACTAAACTTTAACATTGTTTGTTCCCATTTTTTTAATTCTGTTGCTCTCTATTTATACAATCTTTTTATATAGCATCATTATACATATTACTATGCTCTTTGGCATTTTGCAAAATATAGTTACAATTAGTCTTATTAAAGCTGTTTCACCTTTAGGCTTTCCAAGTCCCACATAAGGATTTTTCTTATAATCAGGAATCTTCCCGGATAACCAGTTAAAATATTCTGTATACGCTTTTGACATTTCTTTTTTAGTACTCTGTTTACATATAAAGGTCAAATTCCAGATAACATATTTTATAACAAAATACTCAAACATTTTAGGCTTCATATATTTTTGATTTTTATTTCTCTCTATTAACCCTTCAAGAAAAGGAATTGGAGAATTTGCCACTTTTTTCTGAGTTGTATTTGAAACCGACTCATCTCTGTAAATCCAATTATAACCCACATAATCTGTTGTTATGATTTTGTCACTTTCGCCGTAAGCTGTAACATTAAAATATGAATCCTCTCCCATTTTATAATCGCCAAATTTAAGATTATGTTCTCTGACAAATTGCGTTTTCATAATACGTCCCCAAGGACTTATCATTCTAAACTTTGCCCATTCATCTTTTGTGAGAACCATTTCATCTAAAACTTTTCCTCCAGGAGTAATTCGCCTGTATCCACCAATTACCATATCAGCATCAGTTTCCAAAATTCTGCTTAGCAGCATTTCTATACAGTCTTCTTTCATGGAATCATCATTATCCATAAACATCAGATATTCACCTGTGGCAAATTCGATTCCTCTGTTTCTTGTATAAGCTATTCCATGATTTTCCTGTGTAAGAACAATTAAATTATTATATTCTTTTGCAAGCTCGTTTAATATTTCTAGCGTTGAATCCTTTGAGCCATCATTAACAACTATAATTTCTATATTTTTATATGTCTGCCTTTGCAGTGACAAAATACAATCCTTTATATATTTTTCACTGTTATATGCAGGTATTACAATTGATACTTTTTTATCCATTTCCTAAACCTCTCAAAAAGGCTTTACAAAATCAGATTTTGTAAAAGCCTTTCCTTTTATGCTAGCTTTTGAACAATTAATACCGCCAAAAGTCCATATGCAGTTATAAATGTCATGATTCCGGTAAGCAATCGGGCGTAACCTGTTTTTGTTACATTAATACATAATTTCCCGTTATATGCAGCTACTATAGCCAGCCACAATATTGGAAGATAATATCTGGCCTGTACACCTACTATAGCCTTCTGACCTACAGGTGTAAATGCAAGATACATTGCTGTCCATATCAATACAACAATAATAAAGATAAGTCCCCAAACACCTAATTTTGTTTTTACATTAAGAGGCTTTTCTTCTTTATTTTTGCAAATTAAAATCATAATAAGTGCCATTATTACATAAGCAAATTTATCCGGTCCTACGACTGTTCCACCATAATTCATAAGCATTAAATTACCAATTGTATATGGGTCTCTTGTCTCAGCTGAAATACCAAAGTTTTCAAAACTAAATATACTTGATAACAATTCTTTTGCATAATTAAATGGCTGTCCAATAATGTTTCCAATCTGACTTCCTGAGTTTGTATCTCCACCTCTGATATCCACAGTTGCCGTAACATCCGGTGAAATCATACTTGCTATTGTTGGCAACACAAATGTTGTAAGCATCCATCCACATACAGCCAATATTCCAAGTTTAAACCAGATTACACTCTTTTTACTTGAAAATTTCCTATTAGGAATAAATAGTGCAAGCATAACTAATGGTGCATAAACCATCTTAGATAAACTTCCCACTGTAATTGCAACCATTCCGGCTACTAATAACTTTGTATTTATCTTTTCTTCATCACTAATAATTTCATTTATCAGCAATACAACTCCAAGTGAAACAAAGCATAAAACAAAGCCATCATATGTTATAGAACTTGCCTGTAAAATACTTGTAGGCATTAATGCTATACAAACAAGTGCATATTTACATACTTTTGTCATCTTTATTGCAATCACCATAACAACAAGATATACAATTAAGTTCATAAATTTAATAAGCATCAGCATATTAGAAAAGCTTAAATGTAGTGCTCTTGCAATTTTTGCTCCAAGAATCTGAGGTATATATGCTACTGCAGTATAATTTGTTGCAACTGCCTTATTTGTTCTTGAAATTACTTTTTTATCATTAGCATTCATGTATTGGTCTACGAGATTTTTTTCCTCCAAAGTGTTATATGCAGGAATTCCTACTTTTTCCTCATACTTAACAACTGCACTCGTGTTATCTACTAAATCTCCGTAGGCATTTTCATATACGGCCTTAAAATGTGTTTCTTCATCCCATGTAAACGGTGTTGCGCCTGTAGAATAAATTAATGATACTCCGATTAAAAAACCTGATACAACGAAGAACAGCTCTATTCTTTTTCTAAGAATATCCTTACATAAAATAATCATTGCAAGCATCACAAGTACTGAAAATATAAAGCACATTCTATATTTGTTAGGTGTAAATGAATTTTTAATCTTAACTGCTTTTATACAGTCCACGTATTCTTTAGGAACATCAATTTTAATCTTGTTTCCGTATTCCCCTACAGAAGTCACCCCTGTTTTTAATTCAGGATACAATATGTCATTATATCCTTTTTTATTTTCTTTTCCATAAGACGATACAGTAGTAACTTCAAAACTGTAATGGATTATTTTATTTTCTTCTGATAATCCATATATCTGTACCTTTCCTATGTAAGTAGTCTTTTTTAACTTAACTTCAATTGAGTTATTTTTAACTGTAAAATTAGTAAAAGTTGTATCTTTAAGTCCATATCTTATACTCTTAAAATTAAAGCCAAAAAATTCGATTACAAACGTTAATACAACAATTAGAAATAATACAATTGCATACGCTAAAGGCTTCGGTATTTTATTTGTTATTCTTTTTACCATTAGACCCTCCATTGGCATTTGCTTTCATTTTAAGAAAATTAACTGTAATTCCTATAAAGGCAATCAATACTAATCCCCACAAAAAATCTGTAGAAATTTTCTTTCTTCCTTCAACTACAATACATAAAATATTTCCACTTATCTGCATATCATCATCATATGATGCTAAATTTTCAATTTTATCCTGTCTGTTACCATAAATAACAAGTTCACTGTCCTGTGGAATATTTTTGCCTTTCACAACAATTTTTAAAGAATCAGCACTAATTTTTAAATCGTGACATTCTATGTTTGAATATGCAACTGAGCTGTCTGAAGATTCTTCAGCATAATATAATGTTAACATGATATCCTGAACTTCTAACTCTTTTTCGCCTAGAACTTTTCCTGATTCATTATCATAAAACTTTATGGAAATAATTCCATTGTTTCTTTTTTCCTGCGTATATTTTTCTCTTAAATCTTTTATCTTAAGAGAAATGCTTTTAAGGTTGCTAACCTTCTTGTCTACAACTATGGAATATTCCCTGTCATTAGAAATACGTCCAACCGTATACTCTGTATCTTCGTTTGTATTTGCCGCTATTGTAGATTTGCCTACATCAAAAATCCTTCCGGTAACAGCCATAAATAAAATGTAGACAACCAATGCAATCCCTAAAATTATAATACTAAGATTTTTATTATATTTATTAAGCATACTTTTACCCATTATTATTTATTCTCTATAACATTTTTAGCATTAATATAAGGATATACCTCATATCTATACTCAATATCATCGTCATCTACCAGTCCAATATCATCTACGTTTTTAATATATTCTTCTTTGTAAATGCCGTAATATTTACCTTCAATTGTAATTTCATCATTTATAGCTGGAAGCACTTTTGTCTTTTTGTTATATTTAAAATTAACATAATAAAACTGTTTGTCCCCAACTTCTAACTTTATAGTAGCCGTATTTTTCTTATTGTTAAGTTCTATATAATTAACTTTTCCATTGACTTTTGCTTTCATTCCGGCATAGCCATATGGATTCTTTGCAACATCTTCATATGTATATGAAGGATTTAACGGATTAAATTCTCCTGCATTTACGTCGTAACTGTAAACAACTTCTACATATGGCAATGTACCTGTGTACTGATTATACTTTGTACTCTTATCGTCATTAAAATGTGTATACATATCAGTTTTTAATAAATATCCATAAACCTGAACTTTATCTCCGACTTTATATGTCTGTGAAATAGACTGTCTGCCATTAAATACTTTCATGTTTTTGCATTTGCAAACATAAATTTTTCCATCAGAATCCTTAATTGTTATATATGCATTTATTTTAGCTTCATAAACAGACTCCACCGTACCTGTAGCTTTTATCATTTTTCCAACATAATTATCAGGATAATATATTAACTGTGAGTATTTTACGTCCTTTACCTGCGAAATTAGTTTTTTAATTGGAACCTGTTCATAATTCCAATCATAATCAGTTAACGTTCCCTTACTGTCATAATACTTAATGGCACCATTTGGAATCCCTGAATTATAATTCATAACATTATATGTTCCATCAGCAAATGTTTTTGTAATTTCTCCGTCAAATCGATTCTCAACCATGTCGCCTTCTTCTATGCTACCATCACTATATGTAATCGTACATTTTCCATCAAGGCTTCCATCTTTCCACGTTCCTTCAACCTTAGAAACTATATCACCGTCTACTTCAATTACGCCCTTTCCTTCAGGATTTCCATTATTAAGTTTCCCTGTATAACTCCCTGTATACTTGTTACCAAAAAGCGTTATTCCACTTGTAATAGTTCCGTTAGAAGTGTTTTTTTCATTTGAGCATCCTGCAAAAACAGCAGCTGTCATTCCCACTGCAAATATTGCAACAAGCAACTTATGCTTACTCATATTTTCCTCCTATAATCTGTATTGCACCATCTATTTGGTCAGTGGCCATTCATCAGAAACTTTTATCAAAATGAACTTTGCTCATTTTGTTTCCACTTTATAATCTACTTAAACATAAACTTTCCATTACTTTGTACTAAATTAGCATTGTAATATTTGTTTTCTTTCTTTAATTTATCTTCCCAGACCTTTTTGAACTCTTTCTGAGATTTTTCATCATTATAGTTAAGATTGTCTGCTAATTTTACGTGAACATCAGTATTTAAAATAACATCATAACCTGCTTCATCTATTTTAAAGCAAACATCTAAATCTCTATATGGGAAACTAAATTTTTCATTTATTCCACCAACTTCTTTAATTACGTTAGTTCTAAACATTACCAATTTTAAAGACACACCCATAACATTCTGAGGTCCGTCTGCTCTATGACAATATCCTCTAAAAATTGAAGGCAAATGATAAAACAGACTTGATGCAGTTGCATTACTGTCATAATTAAGTCCACAGCTTTCAATTTTCTTATTTTTATTAAGGCATTTTACACCTGTTATTCCAACATGTTTCCACTGACAGTATTTAAGTAATTCTTCTACCCAATTGTCTGTCATAGGAATAGCATCATTATCTGCGACCACAACGTATTCAGTCTTAACTGCTTCCATTTCTTTTGAAAGCTGACCTTTTACAACTTTATATTCAATATGAAGATTTGACATTTCTCTCTGTTTTTTCTTCATTTCATTAATCTGTTTTTCATCATTAGCTAAAACAGTTACGCTATAATCACCTTTTAAATCATAATCAATTTTATAAAATCCTAAATCTTTAGTAAGCGCCGGAGTTCCGTCTTCTCCGATTTCTGTCAAATATTTTTTAATTGCTTTATTTCCATTTTCAAAAGCATATAATTTACTGTTTGGATTTGCTGCTGTTGAATCAGGATGAATTCTCCAATGATATAAAATTTTTGGTACATGCTTTATGTCAGCTCCTGCACCGTTACATCTTAATACGAATTCAAAATCCTGAGCCCCATCAAATTCCTGATTTAATCCACCGACTTTATCTAACAATTCTCTTGAAAACATTAAAAAGTGGCAGATATAATTTGTATGTCTTAAAAATTCTTCGTTTAAATCCGGTTTAAATGCCGGATTAATTAGCTTTCCTGTATCTGCTACGATTTTATCTTCATCTGAATAAACCATATCAGGAATTTTATCATGTGCATTAAGTTCCTTAACCATTTCATATAATGCATTTGGTGTAAGCAAATCATCATGGTCTAACAATGCTATATATTCTCCCTTAGCATTATCAAATCCTTCATTTGTATTATTTGAAATTCCATCATTCTTACTTAATTTTATATAGCTGATTCTCTCATCTTTATATTCATTTAATGTATCTTTAACAATTGTTGTGTTACTTCCGTCTGCGATACATAATTCAAGATTTGAATATGTCTGTTCTAATACACTGTCAACAAGCTGTCTGAGAAAAACAGGTGCAGTCTCATATGCAGGCACTACAATACTTACTAACGGTGCATATTCAAACTTCACTTTTCTTTGTTCATTTAACTCATCTTCTCCAGGTAAAAATTTTTCTATATTATTTTGATAATATCTGTCTCTTTTCTTCGTATCAAACCACTCCATAAATCTAAGAGTGAAATCGTGTAAACCGTACTGTTTAAAGAGATCAATACCATTCTTCAAATTCATTTCCAATTCTTCCTTTCATTTCACAGACATTCATCTGTTAGTTATCCTGCCAAAGTTTCTTGGGCATTCCTATTCAATCGACAACTGATTAATCATACACTAATATGGAAAAAATAACAACTTTATTAAAATATATGCCTTAATTTTGCTTAACTTATCAATATAAACTTAATATTGATTTATATAAGTCAACAATCAAATTTTCACAAACGGACTTAATATACCTGTATCATTCTAAGCCCGTTCTAAATCATTTTAAGCTCGTCCCAAAACGAATAAAATTCTTAAGGCAATATCTCCCGGCACTCTTGAGCGCAGTGCATGTGGATAAAATATTTTTCTAATCTGTGTTATAAGACCATTTTTCTTTATAAATAATGCCATTTTCTTCTTTTGTTCATTTGACAATCTATCCTCAAACACTTTTGCAAAATAGATAAGGTTCTGTTTTGCTTCAACGCTTGCAGGGCCAAACACTTCCTTTTGGAAGAATCCTTTTAACAGACCTATTGTATTAGAATCCTCAGCTGTAACAGCTTCCGTATGTCTTATATGCGAAGCCGTAAAACGCTTATCATAAATCGTATCACCAAAACATACACAACATCTGATGAGCCATCTGTCATGCATTTCTATTCCGGGGTCTACATCTAAAATAAATTGTTTACATGCTTCATGATTAAATACAAGCAAAAATCCTGATGCAGGAGTACAGTATAAAACATCTGTTAAACCAATGTTTTCTTTTTGCTCCGGCGAGTGACGGATAAAGCTTCCATCACTCATGTAATAATCATATGCTGAAAAATAAACCAAAGGTTTATTTGTATCTTTTTTCTTCTCAAGTTCTTCAACCGCCCATTTAATTTTATCAGGGTACCATACGTCATCCTGATCGCAAAATGCATAATATTCTGCCGGTTCACATTCTCTTGCTATCTGGTAAAATGATTTCGGAGGTCGTAAATTAACTCCATTATTTTCTAAAAGAATTATCCTCTTACCTGATTTATTGCTTTCGATATAATTTTTAATAAATTCAACTGTATTATCTGTAGAGCAGTCATCTCTTACATATATATCAATATTTTCATAAGTCTGTTCAATAAGACTGTCCAATTGAGTTTTCAAAAATTTTTCGCCGTTATACGTTGCCAGCAAAATGTTTACTTTCGGTTGACTCATGCCAATTCTCCTTTATTCATTTATCGCCATGCAGGAATCTCTTACAACCAAATGACATGGTAATTTTACTTTAATTGTTGTCTTGATTGCTAAATTTGATGCTGCAAATAAGGAATTTACACCATACTGACCCATTTCATATGCAGGTGCATGAAGTGTCGTAAGTGCAGGTGCCGTATATCTTGTCATTTCCAAATCATCAAATCCAATCAATGAAATATCTTCTGGAATATTAAGATCATGCTCTCTAATTGCCTTCATTGCACCAAATGCAATCTGGTCACTTGCAGCAAACACCGCTGTAGGCAACTGTTTTTTTTCTAGAATTTCATTCATCATTTGATATCCTGATTCCATGGAATATCTTCCTTCTATAAGATATTTATTGTAATCTATCTCATTTTTCTCACAGAATTTAATAAATGCTTTTTTTCTATAATCTTCATATACTACATTATCATTCTCTTCGCCCAGAAATTCTCTACCACCTAAAAACGCAATTTCTTTATGGCCTAATTCTATAAGATATGTAAGTGCCTCATTAACTGCCATTTCAAAATCAAGTGAAAATGTAGTTGCCTTATAATCATGGAATGACATATCCAAAAAGACTATATTCTTTGTAATGCTCATAAATTTTTCGACTTCTTCGTTGCTAAATTTACCAATACAAATAATTCCGTCAGCATCTTCAATTTGTTCTAAATAGTTGGGATTTGACTTGAAAGTTCTCACAACATTAATGCAGTTCTTAACACAAAAATCCTCTATTCCTCTTCTTACCTTAAGATAATAATTATCCTTTGCTTCCTGTTGTTCAGAAAACCATTGAATAATTCCCAATGTAAAAATAGCTTTAGACATTTTCTTACTCTTGTTGTACTTAAGTTCCTTTGCTGCATTAATAACTTTTTTCTTAGTTTCAAGCGATGTACTCAAAGTAGGATCCTCATTCAAAATTCTTGATACTGTTGAGGGGCTTACCTGAGCTAATTTCGCCACATCTTTGATTGTAGCCATACTCTATACCACCTTTATCTTATTTATGTCCCTAGTCACTTTTTCCTTAGTAACTCCGCCATTTTTTTAATGACGCCGCTTCAAGTATAACATCTTTTTTTAATTAAAGATATGATTTATTGTGATTTTCTACTATTTTACTGTTATTTATTTAGTGGTAAACACGGAAATCAAATAAGTTTACTAAATTATATTGTATTTTAGTAAACAAAAGTTTATATTTAAATTAGCAAAAGTATTCTAACAAATTAACAATTAATATCAGCAATTAGATTATAGATTAATTTGCTTTAATTAGAGCCACTCATTCTGATTACTTATAAATATTGTTTATTTCTGAATACTACAAATCGGATTATTTTTTAACGGAGGATTTAAATGAATATTAACGAATTAAAATCATTATTTGGCAAAAATGAATTTGACTCACTTTTAATGGATATTTACGAGGATTCATCTTTAATTGGATACCAGAACAACAGATACATTAAGGCTTTAGATAAATTTGAAAGTCTTTTCGGTGAAGGAGAGGTTGAAATCTATAGTGCTCCAGGAAGAACTGAAGTAGGCGGTAACCATACTGACCACCAGCACGGACAGGTTCTTGCTGCATCTATTAACTTAGATGCCATTTCTATCACACAAAAAACTGATGACGGAATTATTTCTTTAGTATCTGAAGGATATGACCTTATTACAATTGATACTGCAAATACAGAACTTATTGAAGAAGAAAAAGGCACAACAGTTGCGCTTATTAAAGGTGTTGTTAATGAATTTAAAAACCGTGGATACAAAGTCGGTGGATTTAAAGCATACATTACAAGTGACGTATTAGTTGGTGCAGGTCTATCTTCATCTGCTGCATTTGAAGCTGTTATCGGAACAATTCTTTCAGGATTGTATAATGATATGAAAATTTCTTCAGTAGAAATTGCCATTATAAGTCAGTATGCAGAAAACGTTTATTTTGGAAAACCTTGTGGATTAATGGATCAGATGGCATGCTCCGTTGGTGGATTTGTTAACATTGATTTTATTGATCCTGCTCATCCTGTTGTAAACAAAATTGATTTTGATATTACAAACGAAGGATATAGTTTATGTATTGTTGATACAAAGGGTAGCCATGCAGATTTAACTGACGATTATGCTTTGATTCCTGCTGAAATGAAAGAAGTTGCCAAAGTATTTGGCAAAGAAGTTCTTGGAGACGTAAACCCTGATGAATTTTTCAGTAACATACCTAAGGCATTGGCTGGAGCTTCTTCGAGAGGAGTTCTTCGAGCATATCATTTCTTTACTGAAAATAAACGTGTATCAGTTGAAGTTAATGCTTTAAAAGAAAATAATTTCCACAAATTCCTTGATACAGTTAAGGAATCCGGAAATTCATCATATAAATTTTTGCAGAATATTTATGCAAATAAGGAACCTTTAAATCAGCCTGTAAGCATCGCCCTTGCTGCCAGCGAATATATCCTCGGTGATAATGGCGTATGTCGTGTTCATGGTGGTGGATTTGCCGGAACCATTCAGGCATTTGTAAAAAACGAGGCCGTGCCTGAATATAAGAAATTTATTGAATCTATATTTGGCACAGACTCATGTCACATTTTAAAAATACGTAAATATGGAGGTATGAAGGTACAATGAGTATTTTAGTATTAGGCGGAGCCGGATATATCGGTTCTCACACGGTTTATGAACTTATTGACAGAGGTGAAGATGTTGTCGTAGTTGATAATTTACAAACAGGATTTAAAGCAGCTGTTCATCCCAAAGCAAGATTCTATGAAGGTGATATAAGAGCCAAAGCTTTCTTAGATGATTTATTTACAAAAGAAAAAATTGACGGAGTTATTCATTTTGCTGCCAACTCTCAGGTTGGAGAAAGTATGAAAGTTCCTCTCAAATACTATGATAACAATTTATACGGAACAATGGTTCTTTTAGAAAGCATGGTTGAACATGGAATTGATAAAATTGTATTTTCTTCTACTGCTGCAACATATGGAGAACCTGAAAGAATTCCAATTTTAGAAAGTGACAGAACTGAACCTACAAATACATATGGTGAAACAAAGCTTTCTATGGAAAAAATGATGAAATGGACAAGTAAAGCCCACAATTTACGTTATGTAGCATTAAGGTATTTTAATGCATGCGGTGCTCATATCAGTGGAAAAATTGGAGAAGCCCATAATCCTGAAACTCATTTGATTCCACTTGTACTTCAGGTTCCACTTGGAAAACGTCCTTATATTTCTATATTTGGAAATGATTACGATACAAAAGACGGCACATGTGTACGTGATTATATTCATGTTACTGATTTGGCACAGGCACATATCCTTGCTCTTAAATATTTGGCTGAAGGAAATGACAGTGATGTATTTAATCTTGGAAATGGAATTGGATTTACGGTAAACGAAATAATTGAAAGTGCAAGAAAAGTTACAGGTTTAGACATTCCTGCTAAATACGAAGCTCGCCGTGCCGGTGATCCTTCAAAGCTTATTGCTTCAAGTGAAAAAGCTAAGACTGTTTTAGGATGGAAGCCTGAATATCCTGATGTTGAAAAAATTATTGAGACTGCATGGAAATGGCATAAATCTCATCCAAACGGATATGAAGATTAAAATTCCTACTATATGTTAACAGGCGATTTAACTGTTCTTAGCATTATATCTTAAAACTTATATTTATTCATAAATATAAAGTTTAGAAAGGTTGTTATATGTTAGATTTATATATAAAAAAATTAGTTAATTATGGAATTAACACAGGCTTAATACCTGAATGTGAAAGAATTTATTCTACTAATTTGCTCCTCGAAGTATTTGGAAAAGATGATTATACATATTTGGCTGTTGATGACAAAGAAGAAAACCTTGGCGATATTCTCGTTGCTCTTTGTGATGAAGCCGTAAAATTAGGAATAATTGAAGACAGCGTAACTTACAGAGATTTATTTGACACAAAATTAATGAACTGCATTATGCCACGTCCTTCACAGGTTCAAGAAAATTTCTGGAAGGAATATGCTAAATCTCCTGAAGATGCCACTAAATTTTACTATGATTTTTCTCAAAACAGCAATTATATCCGTCGCGACAGAATAAAAAAAGATATGAAATGGGTTGTACCTTCTGAGTACGGAGATATTGATATAACTATCAATCTTTCAAAGCCTGAAAAAGACCCTAAAGCTATTGCTGCTGCCAAAAACAGCACAAGTGTATCATATCCTAAATGCCAGCTTTGTATGGAAAACGAAGGTTATGCAGGTCGCATTAACCACCCTGCAAGAGAAAACCACCGTATAATCCCTATAAAGATAAATGATTGTGACTGGGGATTTCAATACTCTCCTTATGTTTACTACAATGAACATTGTATTGTATTTTCAGGCACACACACACCTATGAAGATAGAAAAGGCAACATTTATCAAGTTATTCGATTTTATCAAATTAATGCCTCACTACTTCTTAGGTTCAAATGCCGACCTTCCAATTGTAGGTGGTTCAATTTTAACTCATGATCATTTTCAGGGCGGACATTATACATTCGCAATGGCGAAAGCTGATTCAATCAAGACTTTTAAAGTTAAAGATTATGAAGATGTAGACTGTTCAATTCTTCATTGGCCACTTTCAGTAATCAGATTGAAATCAAAAGACAGCAACCGATTAGTAGAATTAGGTTCTCATATTTTAAATAAATGGAGAAACTATACTGATGAGGATGCATTTATATATGCAAATACAGATGGTGAACCACACAACACAATTACACCAATTGCCCGTTTTAGGGATGGCATGTATGAGCTTGATTTGGCTTTACGAAATAATATTACTACAAAGGAACATCCTCTTGGTGTTTATCATCCTCATGAAAAGCTTCATCATATTAAGAAAGAAAATATCGGTCTTATTGAAGTAATGGGTCTTGCAGTTTTACCTTCAAGACTTAAAGGTGAAATGCAAACATTAGCTGATTATATCGTAAATAAAAAAGATATACGAAGCAATGAATCTATTTCTAAGCATGCTGACTGGGTTGATGAATTTCTTCCAAAATATAATGACATTACATCTGAAAATGTTATGAACATTCTTGAATCAGAAATTGGAAAAGTATTTGTAAAAGTTCTCGAAGACGCTGGTGTTTACAAGTGTACACCTGAAGGTCTTGAAGCTTTCACAAGATTTATCGATACATTATAAAGCTTTCAAATTTTCTTTTAATATACGAGGCGCCTGCAGTTTTACTGCAGACGCCTCACCCTTTTTATAAAAACTTTAACTTTATATTCATATTATATTCTTCATCAGGTTTTAAAATTGCCGACTCAAATTTATCATTATTGATATTATCCGGTACATACTGCGGTTCAAGACAAAATGCATGTCGTCTGTTATACACTGCTCCATTTTTTCCTGATTCATCTGATACAAAATTAGCTGTATAAAGTTGTAATCCCGGTGTATCTGTATAAAGCTCCATCTTAATTCCTGACTTATCTCCGATGGCTTTTGCCGCCAGTCTTAATTCATGAGCATTTCCATTTATCATAAAATTATGGTCATATCCCGTTCCAAATTTTAACTGTTCATCTTCAACATCAATATCTCTCCCAATTGATTTCATTTCCGTAAAATCCATTGGTGTACCTTTTACGCTTCTAATTTCACCTGAAGGAATAGAATTGTTTGTGGCAAATGGAGTAAAATAATCACCATTTATCATTAATTTCTGCTCATATACTTCGCCTGAATTATGGCCATTTAAATTGTAGTATGAGTGATTTGTAAAATTAGCAATTGTAGTTTTATCCGTTGTTCCTTTATAATTTAAAATTAATTCATTGTCCTCTGTAAGTATGTATGTAAGATTCACTTTTAAATTTCCCGGAAATCCCTGCTCCATATCTTTACTTAATATTTCAAATGAAATCTTATCATTTACATTCTCATCATAAATTGCTTTCCACATTTTTAGTGCTGTACAATTTGAACCACTATGAAGATTATTACCATTGTCACCATCATTGCTTTCCAAATTGTATTCAACTCCATCAATTATGCACCTTGCACCTTTGATTCTATTGGCATTTCTACCTACATTTGCTCCAAAAAAAGCTGATGCGCCCTGATACGGGTCAACATTATCATAGCCTAAAACTATATCCGTGTCTTTTCCATCTTTATCCGGCACAATTAATGAAACTAGAGTTGCACCATAATCGCATACTTTAACTTTCATTCCATTGCTATTTTCAAGAGTAAATAAATGTGTCTGTTCCCCATTTTTTGTTTTTCCAAATTCACTAATCTTCATCTGAATCTCCTTATTCTTGTAATTTTAAAGTAATTACGGACGTGAGGAATATTACCCTTCCTGAAAGGACGCTCGCGCTGCTTGTCGCTCGTAGCAGTTCTAAACATTCAGCACACAGACCGGCTTTGAAACCTACAGTTTCAGCCGGACTATGCGCCGAATATTTGAACCGACGGCGCCAAATGCCCTTTCATCAAGTATAATATTCCTCACTATTTAATTGCTTGTTCTTCTTTCAAATTTTCTTACATTCTTAGAGATTTCCCTACTCTTTTACTTATTTAAAATTTTAATGTTTACCATATATAATTTTCTTTTATCTTTTAAAATTTCCCTGCTTCATATTCTTTACAAACTCAGGATATTCTTCTGTCGGCATAGGCTTTGCATATAAATATCCCTGAATATACGAACACCCATACTGCTTTAACTTTTCAGCCTGTTCAACTGTTTCAACACCCTCTGCAACAACTTCCATATTAAGTTCTTTTGCCATGGCAAGAATCATTTTGATAATTGTATCTGCTCTTGCAGGATCCTGTGTTTGTGATACAAACCTCATATCCATCTTTATAATGTTAACCGGAATATCTTTTAAGGCATTAAGAGATGAATATCCACTTCCAAAATCATCCATTTCTACAATAAATCCAAACATTTGAAGTTTTTTTATTACATTTACATTTTTCTCTAAATCAAGAGTAAATGCACTTTCAGTAATTTCAAGTCTAAGCTTATTTTTATCAATTCCGTACTTTTCGATAAGATTTGTAAACACTTTATATAAATCTATAATGTAAAAATCCTTCATTGAAATATTTACTGCAATATAGTCATCTCTGCCTTCCTCTTTCCACTGTTTAAGAATCTGGCATACTTTCTCCCACACATACATATCAAGTTCTGTAATCAAGCCATTTTGTTCAAAGAACTCTATAAAATCTCCAGGTGGAATTAATCCTAATTTTCTGTGTTCCCATCTCACAAGAGCCTCTGCTCCTTTTACCAATCCATCTTCGCATCTGACCTGGGGTTGAAGATAAACTTTAAAATCTTCATTTTCTATGGCACTTGTAAGTTCTTCTTTATACATATGCTCTTTTAAAATTTTATTTCTAAGATTATCATTATAAACTGCTGCAACACAATTTCCATTATTCTTTATAGAGTCAAGCGCCATTCTTGCCCTATCGCACATAGTTCCAACATCAACTTTAGAATCATAATCTACTTCATAAATTCCATATCTGATATGAACAGTACATGTGATGTTGTTATAAGTAACCTTTATATTTCTTTTCTTCTCAAGGTCTTTTATTACCAAATCACTCTTAGGACATAATGTAATAAAATTATCACTTTCCACTCTCGCATATACCCTTTTATCAGAGCACTGCGCTAAACAGTTTTCTGAAATCTGCTTAAGAATGGCATCACCCATTTTTCTTCCAAACATATCGTTTACGATTTTAAATCTTGATATGTTAAATATCATAATTGCAAATTTATCATCCGGGTATTTATTTGTTATCTCATTTACTTTTTCATAGAACCTCTTCATATTGTACAGTCCTGTAAGTTCATCATGAGTTTCCAAATATCTCATAACAGAATTAACGATTGTTATTTCCGTTATATCTTCAAATACAAAGTATTTTGCATATGCTATATTATCATTTTCACATAATTCGCCATATTTACACTGAAAATAAAGTTTCTTATCTTCATGCATAATACTTATTTTTTTGTGATAAGTTTTCTCTAACGCGGCAGGTGTATATAAATTATATGCTTTACAAAATTCCTCAAGCGAACACTTTTGTGTGCATTTATCAAATAATCTTTCCGCTTCTTTATTATAGGCAATTATGCTATCATCTGTGCCGAATACTACCATCGGCAGTTCTGATTCCTCAGCAATTTTCTGCAGTGCCCTGTTCTTAACAACTTTATGACTATATTGAAATGTTATTTCATAAACAAATGCACCTAATATACCATAAAACAATAATGATACATTCTCCCACAATCTAAGCTGAAACATTACAATATTAATGCATGACACAATTATCATGCATGTTAATATCTGCATATATTTCACCTTATAAATACGTGGCGAATTTAATATACGGTATATGAAGCACAATATAAAAACTGCGACAAATACATATGTAATAAATATGTGTGCATCATATCCCAAATTATAAAGCCATGCAGCCACACCACTTTTATTCATCCTTACATTCTCAATTCTAATAATTGAATGTATAAACATATTTATAGTATCCACAATTGTAAATACAAACACAGCTCTTTTAATATATTTGAAGCATTCAAATGCTTTACCTAACCCTGTATATTCAAATGCATATTCTATTAATGCCAATATCATCCATGTAAAGCATGCATAAAATGGCCATATAAGAATGCTATCTATAAAATTCGAACCAATACCCTGCATTATAATTCCGAGTATTACTGCAACAAGATTACTCTCCATAAATAATGCAATGCTTTTTCCTGTCCTATTTTTATGTATTAAACTTAATTTAAGATACCTTACATCCATTACCCCCAATAAGATATATGGAATAATCATGTATTTCCCCATTCAAATTCTCCCTTTGTAAATTAATAGTTTCAATTTACTCTCACCCGTATTTATTTTACCACATTACTCTATATAAACATACACTTTTAATCTAATTCCTGTACCATATTACTTTCACTATTCTCTTCATCTCTTGCATCAATTATTTTAGCAAATATCTTTTGATATACTTTTGCATGGCAAAATCCTGATATTAATGGGAATAAAATAAATAACGCCGGAATCTTAAAAGCAAATATGAATATTGCTACATCAATTATAATAAGTAAAATTGACTGAAGAAAATGTCTTGTTGAAAATATTAATGAAATCATTAAAGTCCTCTTAACAGTATCATAAAATTTTGCGATATATGGGAATACAAAATTAATCGTCATTGTATAAATAATGAGTACTAACAAATAAAATGGTAATGCATAAAACAATTTGCTTCCTACCTTAGATGAGTTAAATACAATATAAAGACTTGTACAAACTAATCCTCCGATTGTTCCCATTATAAGCCATACAATTGTTGATATTTTAAAATTCTCCTTAAAAGCCTTAAAGAAACTTCTTACCACATATGACTCCTCACCAACAACTAATTTCATCATTACTGAGTAAAATGCTGTTGTAGATGCGCCAACTGTAATTATTGGCAAAGAACAAATTACCCACAATATTGCCAAAACCATTACATCTGCAAATCCATCTAAAAATGTCATTAATTTTCCTTCACTGTCAAATATATTTTTCACTATTTTTACCTTTGTGTATTATTACACACCTTTCGTTTTAAATTTGTCACTAATTTTAATAGTCAATCTGAATTCCCTATCAACACAATTTACATTTAATTTATTATTTCAAGTTTGCTTCCTTTCTCTTTGTCTTTCGTAACCACAATCTGCCTGTCAATTCTGGTCTTAAGTTCTGATACATGCGATATAATCCCTACAAGTCTTCCTACATCTGTAATCGAACTTAATGCCCTCATTGCACTTTCAAGCGATTCTCCATCCAATGATCCAAATCCCTCATCTACAAATAATGTATCAATCTTTATTCCTCCGGACTTAGCCTGGATTTCGTCAGACAAACCTAATGCCATCGACAAAGAAGCTTTAAATGATTCTCCACCTGAAAGAGTTTTTATATCCCTTTCACTTCCACTATAATAATCGATAACATTTAACTCTAATCCGCTCTTGCTTACCTTATTGTCAGCTTCACGCTTTCTCTTCAACTCATACTGACCTGAAGTCATATCCCTGAAATGGCTATTTGCCTTGACTATAATTCTATCAAACATTTCCATTTGGACATAGGTTTCTAAAGTAATTCTTGACTTCGAAGAAAGAGTTCCATTGCATGTATCCGCCAGACTGCCGACAACCTGCAGCTTATCTTCTACTTCCACGGCTTCATCCATACACTTCTCAATTCTTTCATTTGCAAATTTATTCATATCCAGTCGTGAATGAACTTCTTTTTCACTCTTTCCAAGTTCCTTTTCCATACTTTGAAGCTGCTTCTTTTCTTCCTTTAATTCATCCAAATCTTCAACCTTTGAATTTTTAAATTGATTTTTCAAAGCCGCTATCGCATTTTCAAGCCCGGATTTTCTTTCCTTTGCTTCTTCATAGTTATCTCTTGCCTTTTCAAATAACTTAATAAGCCTGTTTCTTTTATCCTGCAAACTGCTGATATATTCCTCTGCTTCTTTCAAACTTGAGTATTTAAGTTTAGACTGAAGTTCTTCTATTCTGATATTTGCATTTGCAATATTAGTATTTTCTTCAATTATTTTATTTGAAATTTCCACAATTTCTGTTTTTTTACTTTCAAGTTCGTTCTTTAGTTTAGGCAAATTTTCTTCAATTGTTTTCTTCTCTTCTTTAAAATCTGACAATTCTTTAGCTTTAACATTTAAGTTCTTTATATCATCGTTTAACTTCTTTGTATTTTCTTCTAAAATATTAAAGCTATTCTCATCTATGCTTTCAGCAAATTCATTTGGATTTTCATTTACTACATCATCTATTCTTTCTTTCAACGAATCGATTTCTGTAATTTTTGCCCTCAAATTACCTGAAATTTCACTTCTTTTCTCTTCCTTTTTCTGTCTAAGATTTTTAGCATTTTTCAAATCTTTCTCAGACGGAATTTCATCTTTAACCTCAGTTATATGAGGATGACTTGTCGAACCACAAACAGGACAAGGTTCTCCCTCTTTCAGATTTTGTCCAAGCATACCAGCCTGCGCATCCATGTACTTAGCCATAAGACTTTCATAATTTTGTGATGCGTTATTATACTCATTAACGCTTTCCACATATTTTTCCTTTAAAGACTTATGCTCATCTTTGACTTTAACATATTTTTTAAACAATTTTTTCAAATTAGAATAAAGATTTATCTTATCCTCAACACTCTTAATGCTGCTCTGGCATTTTTCAAATTCAACTTCGCAGCCTTTTATTTCTTCAAGCCTTTTTTCAGAAATCAAAATACTATTTTCATTATTTTCTACATCGTCTTTAATTTTAGTTTCTTTATTTGTTAATTTTATCAAATTTACCTGTCTGTTATGTAAACTTTCAAGTTCTTTAGTAAGTTCATTGTAGCTTTCAAGTTTTTGTTTTTCTATCTCGATTTCAGTTGCAAGCTTTTCGCGTTCACTTTCCGTCTCTTTTTGCAAATTATAATTTTCTAAGAGTTTCGGCATAACTTCTAATACTTTAGCAAGTTCATTTTCATTATTTTCAATGTTTTTCATACCTGCTAAAACATTTACTGTTTTACCAATTGTCTCATTAATTTTTTCAAGATTCTTATTAACTTCTTTTTTATTTTTTTCTAAAGTTTTTAACAAATCTTTGTCTTTATTAATAAGTTCTAAAATAAAATTATTAATATCTTCTGTCTTCCAAAATGTGTTGTCATCAATAATCTGTTTTAATTTTTCTTTATCATTTTCATCATTGCCACACTGAACACTTGCAATGTAATTTTTGATTGACTTCTCAATATCCTGATACTTAAACTTAAGTTCATTCTTTTTTCTTTTTAATTTTTCCTGTAAATCAAGATATTCATTTGTATTAAATATCTTTCTTAAAATTTTGCTTCGTTCATCAGTTCCCGTAAGCAGAACTTTCATAAAATCTCCCTGTGCAATCATGGCAATCTGAGAGAATTGTCCTCTATCTAGTCCTATAATTTCTGTAACTGCATCATTTACATTCTTTTTATTTATAATTGGTTCTCTGTCCTTAGTAAGAAAATATAATTCTGCCTCTTCCTTCTGTACAACCAGTTTGTTCCCACGTTTTGCTTTACGCATATATTCAGGAATTCTTCTGATTTTATATTTTTCATCTCTATATTCAAATTCTAATTCAACATAGCTTTCCGTTTCATCATCAGCATATTTGCTTCTAAGAGATTTCACTTCTCTTACCTGTCCGCTTGCCTCTCCATAAAGAGCATATGAAATTGCATCAAATATAGTCGTCTTTCCGGCTCCTGTATCACCTGTAATCAAATACAATCCGCTTTCACCTAATAATGTAAAATCAACTACGGTTTTGTCTGCATAAGGTCCAAAACCACACATAACTAATTTAATTGGTCTCATGGCTTTCCTCCCTTGCTTCTCCTAAAATTTCCAACAGGTAATTCCTTTGCTTTTCTGACATTTTCCGTCCATTCTGTTTTTCAAAAAATTCCTCAAAATAATCCAATGGAGATTTAGTCTCTCCTGTTTCAACATTATCAACAACAGAATATGAACGTGTTCGCGTATTGTCATATTCCATGCTCATCAGATTTGGATAAATGCTTTTTAATTTTCCTATTGCATTCAAAATATCATCTTCATCTGTAAGCACTGCTCTGTAATAGTCTTCTTTTTTTAATTCTTTGTAAAACTCTTCACTTGTTATTTTGCTGAACTTTCCTTTAATTGTCTTTAAATCATGTAACGGCTTTACGGGAATTTCTTTAATTTCTATATTTCCTTTTTCTTTTAAATCAACAATCGTCATTGACTTATTATGTTTTTCTTCTGAGAATGAATACTTAAGCAATGTTCCTGCATAACGTGCACTTTCCCTGCCCATTTGCTGAGCTCTATGAATGTGTCCTAACGCAACATAATCAAATGCTTCATAATTTTCAACGCTAACATTATCAAGTCCGCCAACTGAAACTTCTTCTGATTCGCTTCTCATCGCACCTGTAACAAACTGGTGTGACACAATCACATTTCTCTTTGTTTCATCAATTTTTTCCTGACTTAGAACGTACTCTAATGCGTCATCATAGTCTTTAATTTCAGCCTCTTTATAAATATTTTTTACCGTTGCCGGCTTTATGAATGGCAATAAATAAACATTTATTTTGCCATAGTCATCTTCTAATTCTATTTTTTGTAAATTGCCATTATACACTCTCGACATATAAACCTTTGCCGCAGACAGTATATCTGAACCAAATCCTATTCTCTCAGCACTGTCATGATTTCCGCTTATTACAAAAATCGGCAAATTGATAGACACGAGTCTTGTCAACATTTCGTCAAATAACTTAACTGCCTCCGCAGACGGAACCGGCTTATCGTAAATATCCCCCGCCATAATAATTCCATCTATCTTTTCATTTTCTATTACATTATAAACCTGTTCAAAAACAAATTTTTGATCCTCTATCATGGAAAATCCATTTACTCTTTTCCCAATATGCAAATCCGCAAGATGTAAAAATCTCATTCACTTCTCCATTCCTATTGATAAACAACTCGAGCAGGTTATCCCACTCGAGTTGTTACATTTGCCATAATTGTGCTGTTAAATTTTTATATTTTTTCAGGCACATTCTTACTAAAATTCTGCACCAAGTGTAGCAGCCATTACAGCCTTTATTGTATGCATTCTGTTTTCAGCTTCATCAAATACTACTGAATGTTCTGATTCAAATACTTCATCTGTAACTTCCATTTCCGTAAGTCCAAATTTTTCATAAATCTGCTTGCCAATCTTTGTGTCTAAATCATGGAATGCAGGGAGACAATGCATAAATACAACATCCTTATCAGCATTGTTAATTAAATCCATTGTCACTCTGTATGGAAGTAAGTCATTGATACGTTCTTCCCATACTTCATCAGGTTCGCCCATTGAAACCCATACATCAGTATAGATTGCATTTGCATCCTTAGTTGCAACCATAGGGTCTTCAATAAATTCTAAAGTTGCTCCTGTTTCTTTAGCAACTGCCTGACATTCATCAATAAGTTCTTTAGCCGGCCAATATTTTTTTGGAGCACATGCTACAAAATGCATTCCCATTTTTGCGCATCCGACCATGAGCGAATTTCCCATGTTATAACGTGCATCGCCCATGTATACAAATTTAAGTCCTTCTAATTTTCCAAATTTTTCTTTTAATGTAAGAAAATCTGCTAAAATCTGTGTTGGATGAAATTCATTTGTAAGCCCATTCCATACAGGAACTCCTGCATACTCTGATAGCTGTTCAACGATTTCCTGCTCAAATCCTCTATATTCAATACCGTCAAACATTCTTCCTAATACTCTTGCAGTATCTTTAATGCTTTCTTTCTTACCAATCTGTGAACCTGTTGGGTCTAAATATGTAACTCCCATTCCTAAATCATGAGCTGCTACTTCAAAAGAGCATCTTGTTCTTGTACTTGTTTTTTCAAATATAATTGCTATATTCTTTCCTTTTAATACATCAACGAGTTCTCCGGCTTTCTTTTTTGCCTTTAACTGCGCTGCCAAATCAATAAATTCCCCAATCTGTTTTGGTGTAAAATCCAATAATTTTAAAAATGACTGTCCTTTAATGTTCATGTTCTCCTCCTAATGTTATGTCTTTGTATTATTTTTGTTATGTTTTTATATTGAATATTTATAATATCAGCAAGTTATTTCCTAGCAAACTTGTTTCCTAAATCAGTAAGTCTTTCTCTGACACTAACTGTCGAGCCGCTAACTCTAAGTTTTGGAAACGCTTTAACCTGTCTTTTTCCTAATTTCTGTGCTTTAAGAAGCATAGCTGCATATTTAGCTTCCATTTCTAATTTCTGTTTCTTTAATTCAACAATGCTTGTCTCATATGCACTCGCAATTTTCTCACGGCTGTTAACTGTTGCTTCTGCGATTTTTTCACGACTACTTGCTGTTGCTTCTGCGATTTTTTCACGACTACTTGCTGTTGCTTCTGCAATCTTTTCACGACTACTTGCTGTTGCTTCTGCAATCTTTTCCTTACTATTAGCTGTTGCTTCTGCAATCTTTTCCTTACTATTAGCTGTTGCTTCTGCAATCTTCACGCGGCTTTCAGCCGTCGCTTCTGCAAGTTTTTCCTTGCCTTCTTCTGTTTTTTCAGAAACAGTAATTGCTGAATTTCCAACCACATCTTTAAGCTGATCTCCAATATCTTTAAGGCCGTCAGCAATTTTTTCAAGCTGTCCAAGACTCTTCTTAAATCCTACAATTTCCTTAACAGTTACAATTATATCAATAATAAATGCTATCGCAAATATTACTAACAAAGCATATATTACCATAAGCGGAATCTTACTTACCACACCATAAATCATTGGATGAATCATGTTAACCATAATCATACTTCCAAGACCCCACTTTATGCTAAACTCCAGGCAAATATAACCACCTATATTAAATCTATTTTCTGAATAATCCCACCATCTCATACGGAATATTTTATCCAAAATCCAACCGGTAAATAATTCTAGCACTGAACAAATTACCACACCACCTATAAATAACACAATTGCATTATCCTTAAGTGGTTCTAGTGCATATAGGATTCCAACCATCCCAACTCCATAAATCGGGCAAACAGGTCCATTCAAAAATCCTCTGTTTACTACTTTTCCCCTTGTAATTGCAACAAACGAAACTTCAACGCACCATCCAAGAAAAGCATAAATAAAAAAGAATACCAGACAATTAATAAACACATTCATCTCTTTAAACTGTATTTCCTTTCCGCTTAATTATTAAAAAATACCATTCCTTATATTAAACAACTATTTTTTTGCCTGCATTAAATAAGGAATCATCTGCCCTATTACTTAATCTCATTTTTAAGAGCATAATAATTTTCACTAATAAAAAAGATTATACTACGTATTAATATCTGTAGCAAACAAAAAAAGACTACTATTTTAGTTTTTATTTTACCTCAAACTTACTTTCAACAAGCAGCCAGTTTGCCCTAAACAATCTCATTATCTGCCAATAAGCTGCCCCCCTAAGATTGTATTCATCAATTAAATTTAATTTTGCATTTATGCTCCTTACATCTTCAAACCATACCTCATGTATTTCATTTCCGATTGTGTAATTAAAAAATGGAGTTTGTGCCACATTATCATATTGTACTGTAGCGCCATTATTAATTGCTAGTTGAATTGCCTCAACATTTCCAATTGTCTTAGCTTTAGTCACACCTTTTTCATATGGCAAAGTCCAATCATAGCCGTAGTTTGGTATTCCCATATCGATTTTTGCCTCAGGAATTTGTGAAAGTGCATATTCAATTACCTGTCTGACTTTATTAATTGGCGCCACCGCCATTGGTGAACTATAAGTATAACCCCATTCGTATGTCATCAAAAGGACTGAATTTGCGGCAGCACCAAGTCCACCATAATCTTTTCCTTCATATAGCAAACCTTTCTGGTCAGATGACGTCTTTGGTGCAAGTGCCACTGACACCCAAATTCCATACTCATTCATTCGTCTTGTACATTCTGCAACAAAACTTGTGAAGGCATCTCTGTCTTCTTTATAAATATATTCAAAATCTATATCAAGCCCTGCAAAGCCCTTTTCATTCATTAAATAAATCAAATTGCCTATCAGGTTTTCAATTGCCTGCTCATTATTAACTAGAGCTGTAATCAAATTATTGCTAAATACTCCATTTTCATCAAATGGAGTAAGCGTAAGTACAGGCTTGGTATCATTTTCATAGGCTTCATTTATCATCCACTGGTCATCTAAAGCCGGAGACACAACTTCCCCTTCCTTAGTAAATCCATACGAAAAAATATATAATCCTGACAAATACGGCAAAGTTACTCTCAACACATAATTACTTATAAAAGGATACGCATAGCCATTTATTACTCTTCTTGTTCTATACTGATTTGGTCGAAATTCAACTAAAAGAGCCTGCCCAACTGCTAATTTATACGGATAAATAAGCTGATTTGCAAATATTATTTCTTCTACCGGTGTTCCAAATTTATTTGCAATGCTATCAACTGTATCCAGTGGTTCCACAACATATATCTGCATACGGTACCTCTTTCTAAATTCCACTTATACTAATTTATGTTGTTTAGTATATTTGTGTCACTTTCTACAAGGTGCAAACTGCCATTTAATTTTCTATATATTAGGTATCAACTTTTAGGAGAAATGGATATTTTATTTTGTTTCACATGTCTAAGCCCTAAAAAACAGAGGATGCGAAGTTATAAACTCGCATCCTCTGTTTTTTCGTAATACTAAAGTTATAAGATTTTCCCTATAGGAAATAATGTATTGTTAAAACTAATAATAGTTTGTAACCATATTTTAATTTTATTGTCTTTAGAATAAAATTCCGCCGTACTGAGCAATTACTGCTGCAAATACAAGTGAAACAATTGTCATTAATTTGATTAAGATATTGATTGATGGTCCTGATGTATCCTTGAACGGATCACCTACTGTATCACCAACAACTGCTGCCTTATGAGCATCGCTTCCTTTTCCGCCTGCGAAACCACCTTCGATATACTTCTTAGCGTTATCCCAAGCACCACCTGCGTTTGCCATGAAGATAGCCATCATAACACCACTTACAAGTGCACCTGCAAGCATACCACCAAGAGCTTCTACGCCGAGTAAGAATCCGATTAATAATGGTGCTACTACTGCCATAACACCCGGAATAATCATTTCATGTAAAGCTGCCTGTGTTGAAATACCAACACATGTCTTATAGTCAGGTTTTTCTGTTCCTTTAAGGATTCCCGGTTTTTCTTTGAACTGACGACGAACTTCTTCAATCATCTTAT
Source organism: Eubacterium sp. AF19-12LB (assembly GCF_003479125.1). Lineage (NCBI taxonomy): Bacteria > Bacillati > Bacillota > Clostridia > Eubacteriales > Eubacteriaceae > Eubacterium > Eubacterium sp. AF19-12LB. The sequence goes on from NZ_QUGP01000008.1 coordinate 89,169, forward strand.
TTGCTGCCTTACCAACTGAAGACATTGTTAAAGCTGAGAACATAAATGGAAGCATACCACCAATGAATAAACCTGCAACTACAGGAGCATCAAGGATGTTAATTCCTTCTTTTGTAATGCCTGCTGTTTCAGCAAATGAAACAAATAATGATAAAGCTGTAAGTGCTGCTGAACCAATGGCAAAACCTTTACCAATTGCTGCTGTTGTGTTACCAACTGCATCTAATTTATCTGTAATATCTCTAACGCTTTCATCAAGTTCTGACATTTCTGCAATACCACCTGCATTATCAGCAATTGGACCATAAGCATCAACTGCGATTGTCATACCTGTTGTTGAAAGCATACCAACTGCTGCAAGAGCGATACCATACATTCCAGCAAAATGGAAAGCAACTAAAATACCGATTGCAACGATGATGATAGGAATAAATGTTGATTTCATACCAACTGATAAACCGCTGATAATATTTGTTGCTGAACCTGTCTGAGAGCTTTCAGCGATTTCTTTAACACTCTTATATTTTTCTGAAGTATACATTTCTGTAACTTTACCAATAATAGTACCAACGATAAGACCTGAAATAATTGCGATAAATGCATCGAATCCACCGAAAAATACTTTGCTTAAAATTGCTGATGCAATAATAACTAAAACTGTAGCTGTATATTCGCCTGCATTTAAAGCCTTCTGAGGATCAGAACCTTCTTTACCTCTAACAAAGAAAGTTGCGATTACAGAAGCAAGAATACCGATTGCTGCAATAACAAGTGGGAAAAGAGCTGTCATAAATGATGTAGCATCTCCCAATGTTGTAACAATACCTAATGTAACTGCTGAAACTAAAGCACCAACATAACTTTCAAATAAGTCAGCACCCATACCTGCAACGTCACCTACATTGTCACCTACGTTATCAGCGATAACTGCCGGGTTTCTTGGATCATCTTCAGGAATACCAGCTTCAACTTTACCAACAAGGTCAGCACCAACGTCTGCTGCCTTTGTATAGATACCACCACCAACTCTTGCAAAAAGAGCAATTGATGAAGCACCTAAACTAAATCCTGTAAGTATACTAACTGAATTAGAAGTAATTCCTGTTGTAGCATTAAGCACAATGAAAATAACGCTAAGTCCAACAATACCAAGACCTACAACGCAAAGACCCATAACTGCACCACCTGAGAATGCAATTGAAAGAGCCTTATTCATACCACTTTCCTTAGCTGCATTTGCAGTTCTAACATTTGCCTTAGTAGCAACTGTCATTCCAAAATAACCTGCTAAAGTTGAGAAAGCTGCTCCAACTAAGAAACAAACGGCTGTAAGCCAGCTAACTCCAAATCCAATAACTATAAAAAGCACTGCCGCAAAAATAACTAAAACCTTATATTCTGAATATAAAAATGCTTTAGCACCTTCTGCAATGGCGTCTGAAATTTCTACCATTCTTTCATTTCCAGGTTTAGCTTTTCCAATAACCACTGCTTTGTATGCTGCAAAAATTAAAGCAATAACACCTGCTATCGGAGCTAAATAAACCAAATTCTCCATTTCAAATTTCCTCCTGTTTTCAATTTTTCTTTTAATAATTTTGAGGCTAATAAAGTTTATCATTTCCAGCATTTAACAAAATTAACTATATCGTATTTTTACTTGTTTTATTTAACTTATATACATTTTTTATTTAAGAAAATAAACTTTATTTCAAATCCCCATTAATATTTCAATAGATTATCATTTTATTTCAAACTTATCAAGTATTTTGTTAATTTTTTCACAATAAAATTTTCACTAATAAAAGTGCAAAAGTTTTTTTGAACGTTTTCTTTCTTAATTAAATATGTTTTATTTCCATCATAAATTTTTACTTAAAAAAGTTTTTTAATTTGTTTTATTTTAAGTTATTTTTTATTAGATCTTTTTTTATGAACTTTTTCTTCCTTTTTTCTTTATTTAGTAAATTTTCCTTTGTAATTTTTATAAAGTGTGTGTTATAATATCTGTGTTAAAATAAAGTTTAAACTTAACTTTATTAATAACAGGCTGAAAAATAATATGAAATTAAAGGAGAACTACTATGAGACATGAACTTGATCACATTGATGAACAAATTATCAGACTGCTTCACGAAAATGCCCGTACCCCCCTTAAGGCAATAGCCAGTCAGGTGTTTCTTTCATCCCCGGCAGTTTCTGCAAGAATTGAACGTCTTGAGAAAGCCGGAATTATAACAGGCTACAATGCAATAATCAATCCTGCTGAATTAGGATATCATATTAAGGCATTTATTAATTTGGAAGTAAAACCGGGACAGAAGAAAGACTTCTACCCATACATAAAGAGCTGTGATAACGTTATTGAATGTAATTGCGTAACAGGAGAATACGCAATGCTTATTGAAGTAATGTTTAAAAGCACTGAAGAACTTGACCATTTTATCGGCGAACTTCAGAAGTTTGGAAGCACAAAGACTCAGATTGTTTTCTCAACATCTGTACCTCACAGAGGAATTCCTCTTTCAGACTAATTTTTAATACTAATCGCTATAGAATGATAATATAAAAGCTTAGATGCTTTAGATTTTTTAATAGTAATATGAGATTTAGTTATTATGAATCTCCAAAAAATACGGCTGAATTTTATTTTGAAATTCAGCCGTATTTTTTAATTACATTTCAGAAATCCTGCTTTAGTCTCGAATTACAGAGATCCTATTCTAATCACACATTTCAGAAATCCCACTTTAGTCTCATAGTTCATAAATTCTATTTATCTTCTTTAGATTATCAATAATATCATATCCATTTCTTAAAATTATATTGCAATTATGCTCTGATAGATGCCTACGGCTTTCTATCTGATTATTTGTGCTTATAATTCTTTTATCTTCATTAAATATAAAATTCATAATCTCACACGCCCATGCACGTGCCGGTTTTTTTAATGATAAAAAATGCACTGTATCCGTAACATTAATCTTTTCACTTAAAACATCTGATGCAAATATTTTAGCGCCACTTGCCTGTGCCGCCAAAAGTGCTGTTGACAATGCTGTCTTTTTCCATGGAGCCAGAATAATATCTGATGCCGATAAAGCTTTATCAAGGTTTTCCATAGATCCAAGAAAATACAACCTTTCTTCAAATCCATATCTCGAAGCATACTTTTTAAAGAATTTGATTTCATTTATTTCCTTCTTATTATCTTCATTACCTATAAATAAAAGACATGCATTTTTAACTTCTCTTAATTCACGAAATATTTCTATAGAAAATTTCTGATTAAATTGGTCACTTATATTTCCAATATGCAAAAAAACAATCTGGTTGTCATCTATTCCAAGAGAACTTCTAAACTCTTTTGCAGTATCTAAATTAAACTCATATTCAATTACATCAACTGCCTTATTCACAGAAACAATTTCCTCTTTATTTTCATTCGGCACCATTATGCCTTCATTACCTTCATCGATTTCATTTGTCACTGCTGCATTTGTGTTAACATGGTCTACTCCGGATATTTCCCGATTAACACTTTTACTTCCATTATTATCCAAATTAATTTCATTCGTATCAGCATTCTTTTTACCGGATGCAGCTGTATTATCCGATTGATTGTTATTTCCTGTTGTGACTATGTGTGTGATTTCATCATTTTTATTATTTTTTCTATTATGAGCGACGTCATTTTCACTACAGTTAATAATTCTTACCGGTATTTCATTTTCTTTTGCCACAGCTAAAGCGACCATTCCATTTTTCAAAAAAGAATGTACAACATCGTATTTATTTCTTTTCTGAATGAATTCTGCAAATTTAGTTTTAAATTTTCTATCGGAAGTACTCGCACATAAGCAGAATACATTGCATCCTTCATTGCTAAACTGCTTCTCCATACTTCCTAATTGATTTGCTGCAACTAATATATCAAAATGAAATTTATTCCTATCCATATTTTTGACATAACTTAATACAGTGGAATTTAGGGCACAAAATTCCATCCTATCTAATAATAGTAAAATATTCTTATCTCCCATTATTTTCTCCTTTTCATAATTTGTAATTAATTTTTCAACCCAATTAGTCTAATCTACTATTTAAATAAGAAACAATTGCTATCCAATCTAAATATTTGTATGCATAAATGCTAAACTTTTCTGCCGCATTTGTACTATAAGAACTGATTATGCCAATCAAATAACATAAATACACAAAATCAGTATCTTTATCTATGTACTGTGACAATAATTTTTTATATTTGTCATACACGGCAATCGTCTTGTCGCCATCATTCTGCAAACCGTATAAAGACATTTTGGTTAAATAATGAAATGCATCTACGTATTCAGGCATCTCATAATGCGCATACTCAAAGTCATACATGCACACTTCTTTTTTGCTATTATAATAAATGTTCCAAGGCGAAAAATCACCGTGACTAACCGCATAATAATCCTCTGTTTCTTTAAGCTGGTTTTCTATAATTCTAATTGAATGCTGTAATATCATTCCCTCATTTTTCGGGAACTTTGTCTTTATTTCGGATTTTAATTTCTGAATTAATCTATATAAATCTGTCTCCTCATATTTACATAATATCTTTGTTTTGTCCATAATGTCTTTAAGACACTTCATATGCCTATCATCAAATTCAAGTTTAACTTTTTCTGAAAGTTTCTTCTCGCTTTTTTGTGCAAAAATATGCAAATCCCCAATAATAGACGCATCTATTATTTCAGGAATGTTTGCAACTTCTTTTTCATGCAAAAAGTCAATCATATCTATCTCGTGCTTCATCACATTAATAACTTCAGAAGAATTAGAAATTCTCAAATAGCACAATATCTTCTCATTCGTAAAAATCTGTAGCGTAACTTTTTGGTTTAATTCAGACGAAATATCTCCCATATAAGCTGCTACATAATAATTTTCCGTTCCAACTAAACCGTCTATATATTCCTTTAGCTGTGGCTGCAACAATAAGTTAACTGTCTCAACTCCCATTTTGCGAAGCGCAAATCCAACATCCTTTACCGTTAAAATTAAATCTCTTCTTTTCTGATCCTTCTTAGAATATGGCTGACACATTTCAATCGCCAATTTCAATTTATCTGCCGGAAGAATCCATGTATTTTCGTTCTGATTAAAAACGAGGTACCTTCCACCTCCATCATCAGATGCAAATATACAATTTAATAATTGTTTATACCCGAACATCTCTACATCCCTCTTTTCAACAAATTTTCCGTAATTTTTCCCTGCATAATTGCCGTATTTGTTATTTTCATACTATCTGTCATAAATTTGTTACTTTATGCCATACTGCAAATCATAAAATTATTTTATTTGTCTTTCCTATAAATTTATATTTTAGTTTTTCATTTTGTTCTTAAATTCAAATTTAATATTACTTTAGTTTTCTTTTTAATCCTTTTTATTTTTTTAATCCGTTTCTAAATTTTTTCTATAATTTTATCTCATTTTGTAATCTGACCTAAATAATTCATTTGGTCGTTTTTATAATTTTATCCTTTCCTTAAATTTTATTTTTCCTATCTGTACTCTCAATACAGACTTAGCAAATTAACACGTTAAATAATACTTTAATTATACTATTTTAAAGGTATTATATCAAATATTAATAAGCACAATTTTTACGTTGCTCCATTGTACAATATGGCGTTTTTTTACTAATTAAATTTTGATGTGGATTTTGTTATAATGCTATGCAATATGTCGTTTTACCAATTATATTTTGATGTATATTTTGCTTTGTACTGCTGTGTAATATAGCGTTTTTTTACTAATTGTGTTACGATTACACAAGATTAAATTTTTGATAACACATATGGTAACGAGAGGATTTTGTTATGCAGAAAGATGATTTATATTCATCAGGGGAATTTGCCAAAATGGCACATGTTTCCGTGAGAACAATACGTTATTACGATAAACAGAATATTTTAAAACCAACTTATATTACTGATTACGGAGCAAGATTTTATTCTCATGAGGATTTGGTTAGATTACAGCAAATCCTTTTGCTCAAATACCTTGGTTTTTCTTTGGATGACATCAGAGAAATCACAATCGACGACAGTAATTCGCAAATGCTTCTCAATTCATTGAATATGCAGCTTAAACTTGTTCAGGATAGAATCGAGCAAATGCAGATGGTGGAGAAGGCGATTAAAGACACAACAACTGCCTTAACAAAGGAACATCATGTTGACTGGAGCCAGATGTTAGAGCTTATTCATTTGACAAATGCAGAAAATTCCATAAAAACACAGTATCAGAATGCTTCTAATATTTCTGCAAGAATTAATTTGCACAATTTATACTCTCATAATGAGCAGCATTGGTTTAACTGGCTTTATGACAATTACAACATTCAGCCGTGCATGAAGGTTTTAGAAATCGGTTGTGGAAGCGGAGCCCTTTGGTCCCAAAATATGGACAAAGTACCTTCTGACATTAACATTTATCTTTCTGATATTTCTCAGGGAATGATTCGTGATACCAGACGTGCTATCGGACTTGCTGACACACGATTTTCTTTTGGAACATTTGACTGCGAAAATATTCCATATAAAGATGAAGAATTTGACCTTGTAATTGCTAATCATGTGCTTTTCTACTGTGAAAATATTGATACTGCTCTCTCTGAAGTCAACAGAGTTCTAAAGAAAGGCGGTCGTTTCATATGTAGCACTTACGGAAATAAGCATATGTGTGAGATTGACAAACTTGTCAAATCTTTTGACAACCGTATAAATTTGTCATCAAATAAACTTTATGAAAAATTTGGTCTTGATAATGGTGAAGATTTTCTTAAACTTCATTTTAACTCTATTCAAATGAAGCCTTATGAAGATTACCTTGAGGTTGACCAAGCTGAGCCATTGATGGAATATATTTTGTCCTGTCACGGAAACCAGAATGAATATATTCTTAGCAAATATCAGGAATTCAAAGATTTTGTCGAGCAGAAAACAAAAACGCCTTTCCATATTACTAAAGAAGCCGGAATATTTGTTTGCGTGAAATAAATGATGGCATTTAGCAAAAACAAAAATAAGTTAGGGTACAACTCTGTACCCTAAAGTTAACTTAAGGTTTTACAAGGGTACAACTTTGTACCCCTAAGCATAAAATTTCTTTTCCTTAATTATGAAATCTGATATAAGACTCAATAAAATGTAAAAGATAACTGTTACTTATGGTATAAGTGAACAATCTTAGCAAATAATAGCTTCAAGAATCTAAAATATCGCACCATATGTACCAAATTTGCATAAAATAGTGCACTTAAATATGAATTTTTTATTAAATTTCAAAAAAATTGAAAAAAAGACTTGAAGGTGACGTTACGTCACCTTTTATTATATACTTAACATTTGAGTCAGACAGTTTTATTGCTTTCAAAGTAGAATGTTTTATGATATTTAAAATCGTGCGAACTAATATTGTTGAATTGATAAATTTTATCAACTAATATTGTTGCAAAAATCGTGCAACCGGATATTGCTACGATAATTTTATCATCATCAAATTCTACTTAAGCAAAATTTGATTAAACAAAGGAGATATACTATGAAAGGTATTATTTTAGCAGGTGGTTCAGGCACACGTCTTTACCCTCTCACAATGGTAACTTCTAAACAGTTACTTCCTATTTATGACAAACCTATGATTTATTATCCAATGTCAGTTTTAATGAATGCAGGCATTCGTGATATTTTAATCATTTCTACACCACAGGATACTCCTCGTTTCCAGGAATTACTTGGCGACGGACATCAGTTTGGTGTTAACCTTTCTTATAAGGTTCAGCCTAGCCCGGACGGACTTGCTCAGGCATTTGTAATCGGTGAAGAATTTATTGGTGATGATTGTGTTGCCATGGTTCTTGGTGATAACATTTTTGCAGGTCACGGACTTAAGAAGCGTTTAAAAGCTGCTGTTGAAAATGCAGAAAGTGGAAAAGGTGCAACAGTATTTGGTTACTATGTTGACGATCCTGAAAGATTTGGTATCGTAGAATTTGACAAAGAAGGTAAGGCTATTTCTATAGAAGAAAAGCCTGCACAGCCAAAGAGTAACTACTGCGTTACAGGTCTTTATTTCTATGATAATAAGGTTGTTGAATATGCTAAAAACCTTAAGCCAAGTGCTAGAGGTGAATTAGAAATCACTGATTTGAACAGAATCTACTTAGAAAACAACGAATTAAATGTTGAACTTTTAGGACAAGGATTCACTTGGTTAGATACAGGAACACATGAAAGTCTTGTTGAAGCAACTAACTTTGTTAAGACTGTTGAAACACATCAGCATAGAAAAATTGCATGTCTTGAAGAAATCGCTTACCTTAACGGATGGATTTCAAGAGAAGACGTTCTTAAAGTTTATGAAATATTAAAGAAAAATCAGTATGGCCAGTATTTAAAAGATGTACTTGATGAAAAATACATGGACGTACTTCACTAATTAAAACTTTGTTTTCTTTGAAAACTTAGTTTGATAAACAGGGTATTTCCCTAAGCAATAACATTCATGTTATTAGAAAAAGAAAATTTACACAATTAAGGAGAATTATTATGAACATTATCGTAACCGGCGGTGCCGGATTTATCGGAAGTAACTTTGTATTCCATATGTTAAACACATATCCGGACTACCGTATCATTTGTCTTGACTGCCTCACATACGCAGGAAATCTTTCAACACTTGCTCCAGTTATGGACAATCCAAATTTCCGTTTTGTAAAAGAAGACATCACAGATAGAGAAGCTGTATATAAATTATTTGAAGAAGAACATCCGGACATCGTTGTTAACTTTGCTGCAGAAAGCCATGTTGACCGTTCAATCGAAAACCCTGAAGTATTCTTAAACACAAATATTTTAGGAACTGCAGTTCTTATGGATGCTTGTAGAAAATACGGCATCAAGCGTTATCATCAGGTATCAACTGATGAAGTTTATGGTGATTTACCACTTGACAGACCTGACTTATTCTTCACTGAAGAAACACCAATTCACACAAGCAGCCCATACAGTTCATCAAAAGCTGCTGCTGACTTATTAGTATTAGCATATCACAGAACATATGGACTTCCTGTAACAATCAGCAGATGTTCAAATAACTACGGACCATATCATTTCCCAGAGAAATTGATTCCACTTATGATTGCTAATGCATTAAATGACAAACCACTTCCAGTATATGGCAAGGGCGAAAACGTTCGTGACTGGTTATATGTAGAAGATCACTGCCGTGCAATCGACTTAATCATCCACAAAGGTAGAGTTGGTGAAGTTTACAATGTTGGTGGTCACAATGAAATGACAAACATCGATATCGTTAAGATTATTTGTAAAGAATTAGGCAAACCAGAAAGCCTTATCACATATGTAGCTGATAGAAAGGGACACGATATGCGTTACGCTATCGACCCAACAAAGATTCACAACGAACTTGGATGGTTACCTGAAACAAAATTTGCTGATGGTATCAAGAAGACAATTCAGTGGTATCTTGACAACAAAGAATGGTGGGAAACTATCATTTCCGGAGAATATCAGAATTATTATGAAAAAATGTATGGCAACAGATAATATGTCTGCCTAAATGAAAATCCTGTTTTCTTCCCTGGAAACAGGATTTTTCATAATTCAATGGTGTACACTAAAATATATGTAATTTTAAAATCACAAGATGCCCGGGGCAAAAGGTCTTTTACCCACTTATAAGCAAGTTTATGTGGTCTTAAACCTTTTACCACTGGCATTGTTACAATATCAAAAAGGAGTAAATATGAAAATTCTCGTAACAGGAGTTAAAGGTCAATTAGGATTTGACGTAGTAAATGAATTAAAAGAGAAAAATATTGAAGCAGTTGGTGTTGATATCGAAGAAATGGATATCACAGACAAGGCTTCTGTAGATAAAGTCATCAAAGAAGTTAATCCTGACGCAGTAATTCACTGTGCTGCATGGACAGCCGTTGACGCTGCTGAAGATGAAGATAAGCAGGAAAAAGTTAAACTTGTAAACGTAAATGGAACACAGAATATCGCTGATGTTTGTAAGGAACTTGATATAAAAATGATGTATATTTCAACTGACTATGTATTTAACGGAGAAGGAACAGAACCTTGGCAGCCTGATTGCAAAGACTATGCACCTCAAAACGTTTACGGTCAGACAAAACTCGATGGTGAATTAGCTGTCGCAAATACATTAGACAAATATTTTATCGTAAGAATCGCATGGGTATTTGGTAAAAACGGAAATAACTTTATCAAGACAATGCTTAAAGTTGGCAAGAATCATGACCAGTTAAAGGTTGTTTCAGACCAGATAGGAACTCCAACTTACACATTTGACCTTGCTAAATTATTAGTATCTATGATTGTTACTGACAAATATGGATACTATCATGCAACAAACGAAGGTGGCTACATCAGTTGGTGGGATTTCACAAAAGAAATCTTCAAACAGGCTACTGAAATGGGTTATGACAGATACAGTGAAAAAAACATTACTGTTACACCTGTCACAACTGCTGAATACGGCGTTTCAAAAGCAAAACGTCCATTTAACAGCCGTCTCGATAAGAGCAAATTAGTTGAAAATGGATTCACTCCACTTCCAACATGGCAGGATGCTGTTAGCAGATATTTAAAAGAACTTGATATTGAAAGTTTGTAAAAATCAAAATATTTTATAAATAAGGAGTAAATAAAAATGGGACAGATTAAAGTTGAAAAAAATGCAGGTGGAATCAAAGGATTATGCGTTATCGAGCCAACAGTACACGGTGATGCAAGAGGATATTTTATGGAAACATACAACCAGAAAGATATGCAGGAAGCCGGACTTGACATGGTATTTGTACAGGATAATCAGTCAAGTTCTACTAAGGGTGTTCTCCGTGGTCTTCATTTCCAAAAAGAATTTCCACAGGGCAAATTAGTTAGAGTTGTAAAGGGTAGCGTATTTGATGTAGCTGTTGACTTAAGAAGTGATTCAGAAACATACGGAAAATGGTTTGGTGTTGAACTTACTGAAGAAAACAAGAAACAGTTCTACATTCCAGAAGGATTTGCTCATGGTTTCTTAGTACTTTCAGACCTTGCTGAATTCTGCTACAAATGTACAGACTTCTATCATCCTGGTGATGAAGGTGGACTTGCTTGGAATGATCCTGAAATTGGAATCAAATGGCCACAGCTTGTTGGCGAATACAAAGGAACTGCAAGCGGCGAAGGCTATAAGTTAGAAGACGGAACAGCACTTAACCTTAGCGACAAAGATCAGTTATGGGTAGGCTTAAAGGATACATTTAAGTTTTAATTAGATATGCACTCTTCAAGGTGTATGATTAAAGCAGGGCTGGCACTTGTGCCAGCCCTGCTTTGGTTTTTTAATTATTATTAATCCATTAAATTCTTATTTTTTTACCTTCTTTATTTTACTTGAGTCATTTCCATATTTTTCATATGAGTTTTTAGGTAATTTATTCCAAAATTTTAATATGTTAAATCCACATACTTGCAATCTTTTCCCCAAATTTGTGCAACTAATTAATTCTCTTTTGTATTCTTTTAAACTATTACTTTTTGTAATTTCTATAACATTTTTTACATTGCATGCACCAACAAGCTCATCCTCTAAATTGTTAACCTGTGGTATGCAAATAACATCTTTAATTGCACTCTGTTTTTTTAAGAACTTAACATTGTAATCTAAAATATCTATATTCGTTTCAACATCTGTATCATATACTAGTATTACGGTAGTTCCACTTTTTAAAGGTCTTATTCTTGCAATAGAAAATTTGTTTTGTATTACATTAAATTTTTCCACTTTTCCACTTTCAATACAACCTATCTCCTGTTTCAACGCATTTACTATTTTTTTATCATCTTCACCCTCTACATAATATTGGTATATTCCATTTTTTCTCATCCCGCACCACCCTAACTATAAATCAGCAATTTCATATATTCTATTTAATTCCGGAGCAGTACAAAACAAATCATTTTCAACAGCATTTTTCAGCGAATCTGTATTCCTTTTTAAATACTTAGACGCACTAATACATTTTATTGTTGTTTCATCATCTGACATATCCTTTTTCAAAAATGAATAGGCATGTTTTGGTAACTGCATATCTAAAATATCAGAATTGTGGGTTGTGAAAAACAACTGTTTTCTTCCTTTAAGCTTATCTATTATAATCGATAAACATGCCTTCTCAATGTCACTATTAACAAATGAAAATAACTCATCACAATAATATAAATCATGCATATTACATATAAGTGATGTTATTATATAAGATATTTCAAGTCCAGCTTTAGTCCCACTTGACATTACATTACTATTTTCAATTCTTCCATCTTTGATTATTACAGAACAATTCTCCCAAATAATTGCATATGTGTTTTCAACTTCATTTACCTTTACTACTTCTTTTACTGATGGATCTAACGTTTTTAATATTTGTTCTAAAATAAATATATATTTATCATTTTCTTCAATAGTTTTATATTTTTTTTCCTCTATTACATCTATTGGATACGAAAAACTCCAACCATTTGTATTTATCTTATCATATGTTGTACAACTACAATTTTTCTCATTAAGTTTATTTGCGCACATTTCATAATTATCTTTAATTAAAATAGGAGTATAATATATTTTAATGTCCACTTCATCCTCACTATAATCATCTTTTTCTTTTGGCAATACCTTCATTTCAAATCTATAAAGAATATTGGTATCTGTAACAAAATCAATTGAAATTTTTGCTTCTTTTTTTTCATCAGAAATTCTATCTGTAAATCTTCTAAATCCACCATCATTTAAATAATTTGTAAACAACATAAGCAATCGTCCTAATGATGTTTTCCCAGTGGCATTTCCACCCATAATTATATTTACTTTCTTATATCTAAAATTAGGTCTTTCCTCTAAAAATTCCTCTTCTATTGTTGAATCTACTATTTTCTTTGGATAAGACATATTCATATGAAAATTTTTAAAAGCATAAAAATTATCAACTTTAATATCCATAATAATCATAGCTCGTTCTCCTTTGTTTATTTGTTCGTGTTTTATGAAGTAATACTCTTCCATTTATTATACCTCTTTTTGTTTTATTTTCAAGCATGTATAATTTTATACTTTGTGTACTAAAAAACAAATAAGTTTTAGATGTATATTTTAAATGTTTTTATATTAATCCATATATAACGTCGAACTTTGACAAACCAACACTCAATTGAATTTATAATATACTTTTTAGTCTTCTAATAAATGACATCATTTTACTAAGATAATTTGCAGTAACTTAATATTCTTCCTTACCTCAACTACTTCTTAAAAACTTCCCGAAGCTCACCCGCGACTTTTTTTCTTCGTGTAAATGGCATTTTGCCGATTCTATAAATGTACAAGAATGGGATTGCCCATTTATGCTTGTAAAAGAATGGGAAAAATTCCTCGATTGTATCCATTGAAGGGAAAAGTCTGCGGAATATGTATTTTACTTTATCGGATGCTTTCTTCTTCTCACCCTTAGTATACCCCATCTTGTGGGCCACACTATTTTCCAAATTTCCGTATGTTCCGGCGTCAAAAATATATGACAACATATCATGTTCTTTATCATCAAATGAATTCCACCACTTGTCTTGCTCTTTAGCATCAAATGAGCCACATAACTTGTCCTGTTTTTTAGCGTCAAATGACTCTCGCAACATATCCTGCTCTTTAGCATCAAATGAATCCTGCAACTCATCTGCTGCCGCATTGCCTTCTTTAGCATTCTCCCCAAACATTTTAAAGGCAATACTTCTAAATGTCTGCTCGAAATCGTAAGCATCAAGTTTCTTCAACTGCTCTTCAATGTAGTCAAAATCCAACTTTTCCTGCAAATTACTAACATACAAATATACGTCCAAAACAGTTCTCAAACCCATCCCACTATTAAGAAAATGCTTATATGTATGCACTATAAAATAAACATAAAAATCATTATCAGAAAAATAGAACTGATTTTTGCCATTTGCATCATTTATCAAAATTGACTTAACATCTTTATAATATTCATACCACTTAGGTCTTTCCTTTGAGCTTACCAACTGTCTGTGCATTTCAAAATTATATGCAGGGGGTTTCAAATACTCATCATGATATCCTTTATTATAATCATCAGATTTATATCCTCTTGCAGTCATAAACTCATAAACTTCTTTAGAATATTTATTGTCAAATAAAATATCATTATCAGCCATTTCCCTAAGTTCCGGAGCCGGATAATATTTTCTTATAACCATTCCTTTAAGAAGCATGTACCAAATATTATTTTTCTCGAAAAAATCCTGAATTGCTTCACGCTCTACATCCATAAGCACACTTTTGTAAATAAGCTGATTTTTCTCCTTTAACCAACGTTTCCAAATATCACTATCAGATTCAAATCCCAACTTTTCCATTGCCTGTGCCATAATTGAAACAAGATTATGTTTCTTTGCAATATAATAAATTCTTCCTATATATATTTTCTGAGAATTTTCTTCATTTGCCACATCTATAATATTTTCATTAAAAAAATCTTTGTCAATTATCTTATTGTTAACAAAATCTCCAAGGATTTTTATCACCATATAATAAGTTTTCAAATTTATATTTGCCATCACAATTTATCTCTTTCAATTTTTTATTTTAATACAATTATAAAATATTTCTTAAATTATATTTTATTATACTATGCCAAGCAAAATTTTCAGCCATGTAATTGCATCCACACTCTAATACTTTGTTTCTGTAATTTCTTAATATAAATGGCTTTTAGATGCTCCTAAATTATTCTATCTTACTTAATTTTCTAACTACCTCATCCACATCACATTCCGATGGATTATCACCTATTGCGTCGCACACTTTCCGAACAAATGAAATGTCTTCTCCCATAAACTCTGCAATCTGTTCCGCTGTTATTCCTGCTGACAAATTTCTGCATATCAGTGAAACTTTTGCCTTCATTGCGCCATCTTTCACGCCCTCTTCATAATAATCCTCTTTCAGATGATTCATGGTTCTGGCCTCGTCATATTCCATTCTAAGCATGTCTGCCACCTCCGACTTATGCTCCAGCAGAAATTCCTTTAAAACATCATGTAAAAGGCAATACTCTATCGCCATATCCAAATCGCATCCCTTCTGCCGGAATTCTCTTATCTTTGCTACCATTGTAGCATATTCCTGCATAATTTTGCACTTGTTCATCAAATCTTTATTGTGGCCGTCGTTTATGTTGTAAACCGTTGCAGTCCACTCATACTCACCTTCACTGCACGGCATTATAAATGAATCCGAAAGTCGTAATATTTCTTTCTCTGCTCTTCTTTCTGTCCCATTATAAAATACAACATACTGCGGCGTCGGCAGCTTTATCATTTTTCTACGATATACATCCAAATCATTCTCCATTATAAACTTGTTATACAATTCCGCCGTATATCTAAATCCTCGCAATGGCATATTATAATTCCATGTGCTTTGATGTTCATAAATCGCTATTCTGTTGTCAATAATACAAGACACATCATTCTTCATCTTCATGTAAAATACATCATCTAATGTATTAATTTCCAAATCATCAGGATTGGTATAAGCCGTATCATTTAGCGCATTAAATAATTCCAACAGATTTTCTTTATATTTTTCATAGCCAAATAGCATCCGAAACACTCTGTCTTTATGTTTTATGTTAGCTTCCGCCATAAACCCTCCATATAAATTGCTCCAGTTAAAGCATCATAATATTTGTAAAACGTTTTATACGATTAATATATCATATTGTGTAAAATTGCGCAAATATATTTTATGTGATGTTTATTCACTAAATATGAACCGTATTTTATTACTATTGTAATAGATATTATAAATAAAAAAGTAGCGTTCTCATCTGATAAATGTGGCGCTACTCTGTATATTTCTTTTATTGTAAAAATTTGATTCTGTGTAAGCAAATCATGTACCTTTCTATATTCATTCCTTGCATTTAAAAGATTATCACTCACCATCTTTCCGGTTACAAATTCGTTATCATCTTCATCACTATTATGGCATAAATACTAAAACAACCAATCTTCTCTATATGAAAAAAGAACCAATACAGTGGTCCTTTTTTATCAACATAATATTTTTTGCTTTTGAATGTCCGATAAAAATGAATTATTTACAATATCCCTTTTCTGTTGCAAAAAACCATTAGCTGTTTTTTCTATTTCTTTTGATACCTTTATATATTGATTTGAATTAAGAATAATTTTCCCCTGCTCATCCACATCAAAAGATACAAAACGATATTCATCTACTCCTGACTTTAATGCCAAATCGACTAGTGCTTTCTTTCCTTTAAAACATGAAGGCAAAACTAATTCAGATAAATATGAGCTCAAACGTATTTCATAATCAAGTATTGTCACAATTCCGAGATATTCTGAATTCATTATCGAATGAAACAAATATTTCTCCATACGAATTACCTCCTCCTTTAATTATAAAAACTAGAACAGTGTATAATATTTATCAACTAATGTCAATCCTTTTAACAAATAATCCCTTGCTGTATCTATTGTAGTTATCACTGCAGTATCATAGTCATCTGCTGACCAATGACTATACGGATGTCGTATATTATGATATGCGTTATATAAATCATTCAAAAATTCTTGTTGCTTATAAGTTAATCTTGATAACGAGTTCGAATTACATTCAAATCTTCCAGAATCATTTTTATTAAAATAACTAAAATTATTCTTTCCATTTGCATTGCAAGTATTCAATTCCATTATATCTCCCAAAATTCTGTGTAAATAATATTCATAAGCTCGAAATATTGGTGTAATTAAAGAAGTATAATCTGGCATATACCCTGTCAACATCGTGTTATATACAGCTGAAAGTAAATTGTTATAATGCTTTTCACTTCTTGTTCCATTATAATGTGGTAACAACTGTTCAAATTTTATTTCTACTTCCTCCTGTGTTATTGTAAGAACATGAATATGATTAAGTGTTTCAATTACAGTATGTTCATTTTTCATCAACTCAATCGCTAGAGAGATTACCTTTTGAAAAAGTACTGATTGTTTTCCTTGAACATAAGAATTTCGGTTAGAATAACAGTTAATGACTACCTTATTTCTTGAGTCCGTAGCAAGAATACGCTGTTTACTTCCATTTACATTTACATCAATATTAACTGTTTCTTTATCACTAACTCCCAATTCCTCATTTTCTTCATTGATGCATTCTATAATAGTTTTCCAATCATCTCCTGAAAATCCTACAAAATATATAGAGCCATCATTATAAGTTTTATATCCCTTTTCTAACAATGAATTTTTAGCGAGTTTATCCGCCATTTCATTATATTCTATTCCTGAATGTGCAGAAACTTTACAAAACTCAATATTAATAAATGCTCTTTTTTCCTTTATAAATGCAACATATTTACGTGTTAAATTCTTTTTTGCCTTCCATGAGCCATCTGCCCACTTTCCAATTCCCTCATAATCATAATATATTTTTATATTTTCTTTTTTGTATGCTATCGCCCATTTTACTGCCTCTTTTACGCCCTCTAATTCGGCTGCAACATTTCGGAATTCAAGGAATTCCGTATTATATTGTTCTGTAAAAGCCTTATATAAATGTGTTTGTATTCCTTTGTCGTCTAAAATAATTACTCCAAATCCTGATTTTTTTGCTACTGAACTATAACTTCCATCTACAAATGCTATAACATCATTTTCTGTTAATTTACTTATCTCTTCTTCCACTTGATTATTAATTTCATCGACTGAATTATTGACATCTGTAGTTTTGTCTTCTATATAAGCACCTGTCATATACGCTTCAGCCTCTGCCATACTTCCAAAAGATTTAAATTGCGCTCCTGAAAATCCTTTTGTTTGTGCCTCGCATTCTGCCCATGTTTCATATATTCCCGGTTTCACACCACTTTTAACAGCATAAAATTTTTTCTTAGCCATATATCATTACCCCTTTTCTTATTTTTCTACATTAAAACACCATTATTTTTTTCCATTTTTATCTTATAATCCATTAGTCTAAGTAAGTATTCCGGCATTTTCCTATTACCCAATTCCCATTCTTGTACCGTTCTATATGGGATTTCAAAATATTCCGCAAACTCTCTTCGATTCATTCCTGTACTCTTTCTAAGTTCTAACAATTTATGCCTTGATTCCATTTGCAATCCTCACTTTAGATTTAATCATAATAGCAGAATATCACACTCATTGCGTATAGTCAACATCTCACTGTTTTATGTATTCCAACTAAAATAGCTACAAAAGGGATTTGAAGTTTTTGATGAATCAGTTTTTTTGATAGCTACTTCGTTTCTATCATTTTTCTTTATCATCCCATTTTCTTTCAATTTCGCTTAATGCAATTAAAACCGGCTTATATTTCTTTCTGGCTTTATTAACCTCCCCATAATACACACTCACAAAAATTATGCAAATAATCACAAAGCATATTATGCAAAACAATTTATAATTTATGACGTCTTCTTTTACAATTTCTTTAAATGTTAATATAAATCTTTTAGTTTTTAATTCAATATCACTATCTATATTGTTATCTGATACATATGTAAATGCCACTGTCATAACAGATATAATTACTGCAATTGTTGACATCCAAAAACCTGAAAAATTCAAGTCTATTTCTTTTTCTAAAACATATTGGTATGCAAGATATTTATTTCTATTATTACCAATTGTTTCTTTCATTACGCTAATATATTTTCCTATTTTCTTCTCAATATCATCTTCATCAACCTTTTCTATCATAGTATCAATTTCATCTTCTATACTATCTCTAGTTTTTTGTGATTTCGATATAAAAAAGTAATAAATACTAATTGAAACACTTATCGAAATGGTTACTACATTAATTATATTAAATTTACACCTCACTATGGTATTTATTATAACATTACCCATTGCAATTATAA
The DNA here is from genome assembly GCF_003479125.1 of Eubacterium sp. AF19-12LB. Lineage (NCBI taxonomy): Bacteria > Bacillati > Bacillota > Clostridia > Eubacteriales > Eubacteriaceae > Eubacterium > Eubacterium sp. AF19-12LB. The sequence continues at coordinate 108,250 of NZ_QUGP01000008.1, forward strand.
TACCACCTTTCATCCCCCATCTTAGTATCTTATGCATAGTTTTTTTCTTCTCTGCTACTATAGATTCATCCAATTTTCCTTTTTGATAAGCTAAATACCATATTACTATCGTAGAGATTATAATTTGATACGCATTGTTTATGTATTTATACGTATATGATGTAAATATAAATACTACTACATTAATTATCAAGAATTCTATTACCCTTATATAACTACTGTAATACTTACCTCTTCCCTTATCGTTCCCAGAAATATCATCTCTACTATTTTCAATGTTTAAATCTGTTTGCTTAGAATTAATTTTTTCCTTTTTTATCATACTTTTTACTGATTCGCTCCTTTGTTTTTTATTATTGTTTACTATTTTATTTTTTCCCTCAAACATACTGTATAATAAAATAGCAATTTTTATTGCCTGCATAATATTTACTGCTGTTTCAAACTTATCTGGAAAAATAACACTACTCAACATATTTAATAATGATATTGCTATTCCTATATATACATATCCTTTATTTATCCTTTTATCTTTTTCAAATATGCCTATATATAAAGATAATAAATTTTCAACTAATCTATATTTGTATGATAAGTATGTAATAAGCATCACCGAAGTCAATATTTGACCTACACTACTCTGTAACCACTCTGAAATAGGTGATGCTGTAAAAAGTAGACCTAATGTAGCTATAAATGAAAAAAATGCAACCTTATACTCTTTAAAGAAATTCTTTAACCACTTCAATATTTTTATCATATATATTCCTCCCCAATATTAAATTAAACCTTTGGAAAATTAAGATATAAATTACAGTCTTCCTATCGTAATTCATTATGAACTTCTTTAGATACCTATAAGATAATAAAAAAATAAGTCCTTCATAACTCCCCATTTATTTATTAATTATACATCATATTATATAAGCATTCAAGTTGAATGTACGATAGCATTTGTGTCAAGTAATCGTTGGCAACGTTCCTTTTTTCTATATGATTATTATCTGCTTTTTGTATGCCAAATAAACCCTTTTGGGTTGTTCTTTCCGTTTATTAACAGAATACTTTTTTAAATATTCTTCTTGATGTAATATGCACCGCATCTGTTAATGGTACATTTCCATTCATTAAGTCAACATATCTGTTTTCTTTTCGATACAATGCCTTCGCGAGATTATTAGTTCCTGATTTTTACCATCTCATTCTGCGTTGTTTCATTCTTAATGTTATTATTGTACAGTTCTGGTTTTCCTGACCCCCATTCCCTTATATACTATGCCTTTTCGCCATCCTGCGTGGTTGTTCCGTATATTCTCCAACTGTATTCAACAGTACCTTAAACTGTCTTTATGTTGTTTTTTTCTGCTTCCCATTTTTTATTTATTTTTGCCACCTAAAATTTTACACTAACATTAACTAACTTTTCCTACCAAAATTACTTATATTAAAGTCAACAACTCTTGTTGCCAGAAGTTGCCTTCTCAATTAATTTTTCTTCTTATGTTATTTATTTTACGCATACCCTACTTACTTTCTTTAAAAATAGAATACATATTATCTCTATTTGCATCATTATCCAAATTATATTGTAATATTCTATTTTGTCTATTAATAACATTAGTTTCAGAAAACAAACTTATATTTGGATATGGAGCATCAAAATCTAAATCTAATTCGACCATAATACTGTTATAATCTAATTCAAAATATTGCTTATATCCTTTATGATTTTTATTTGGAAAATTTTCTTTAAAATTAATATTGTACTTAGGTTTAAAGTAGTTTATTAAAGCTGCCTCAGCAATATTTATAATCTGATTCATCTGAGGTGGGTTTGCAAAAATATTAAAAAAATGTCTATCTTCTTCTATATTTGCAACATTTCCTCCATTTATACCATCCATTACTGAATTTAAAATAGGATTCACTTCTAATAGAAATATATATATTCTTTTGTCTGGATAGCGCATATTACAATCCGAAAGTATCGTTGATAATGTATTATGTGTTTTTAATCTATCCTGAGCTAACCTTTGTCCATTTTTTCCATAGGCCTGTCCTATATATAAAACTTCTAAATTCCATTTTCTGTTAAAACCAGCATAATTGCTTATTGCTTGTGAATCAATAGTTATAGTATTTTTATTTTCTAACTCTATTTCAATCTGTGTATACGGATACTTACAATTAACTTTCAATTTACGATGATCAATATCCCTATTTAAGCTCATTTTCACATTTTCAATCTCGGCCTCATTCCCATCAAAAATTCTATATATTATCAAACTAATACATTTTTTCTCCAAACAAATACTCTCTGGCTTAATAAATATTTTAGAACATGCAAGAATAAAATAAATATGATAATTATGTCCATCGTTGACTTTCTGCAACGACTCGACAGGAATCAATGTCTTATATCCTGTTGAAACATTTAATCCGAACTCTGCCATATATTTTCTCATTTTAATTACCCTCCTGTATTTTTTAACATAGAACACATTTTTCTTCATGCATTTACTATTTTCCCTCCAAAAACAATTATTTTATTCTAAATCTCGTAAATCTTATAACAAAACGAACACTCATTATCAATCGCCAGTTAAAGCATACTCTAATTTACAACTATAATTTCTCTATATCTTTCATAAATTTATCCAAAGGATTTTCTTTTGAAGCTTCGCCCTCAATATGATATTTCCATATTTCATCCTTTGTAACAAAATTGCCAATATTATCTATCGTAATATTCATATGATTAATAATATTCTGCATAGGCCAGTTATTCTTGAGCAAATATTTAAACATCCACTTTCTTATATTAGCCGGAGTTAGTAATTTATAAAAAATGTCGTTTTCATCAATATCTGTTAGTTTAGCCAAAATCTCATTAATACCACCCTCTCGCATAGGTTGCATATACCTTGTCCTTTTGCTTCCAAAAATATATATTGCATCCAGTGGTTGTTCTTCTCTTAATTTTTTCAAACTACTCTGTATATATTTAGGTATAATAAACTCTCTTTTTCCTCGTTTAAGCATTTTACAATCATTTGTAATATCTTCATTCCACCTAAGCATGCATAGATTTCTTCGCTCAATTCCAAAGTAAAATAAAATCAAAAAAATAGTCTTATCTCTTAATCCATTTCTACCCGCTTCCAAATACTTAATGGCTTTTTTTATTTTTCTCTCATCTACTTCTTCTAATTCCATTTTTTTACGCAATACCTTCTCACATCTATTTATCACAACATTACTACTAACATCAAATTCTCCATTGTCCGTTCTTTTTACAATAAAATCTTTAACATAGAAAAATTGGTTTTTTAAACTGTTAACTGTTGCTATCGTATCTTTTTGATCCACATATTGCTCGAAATCACTTAATTTTATTTCGTCGTAACGATTAGATTTATCACTTGACTTTATATTATTATTATTATCAAAATCATTTACATTGTTTATATAAAATGAAAAGAATCTTTTTAAAGCCGTATGATATGCATTCCATGTAATTTTTTTACTTTTAAACTCTGTATTTCTATACGTAATCATATCTCTAAAAAAACATGTATTTTTTCTTATTAATAAATTTTCATGTGTAAAATATTGAAAATATTCATCGTCTATTTTTTGGTTAAATGGTATTCTAAAAACTATCTTGTCTGATTTAAACTTTTCTTCTCCAGCAATAGTAACAATACTATTATTTAATAACCATACACCTTTTTTATGTAACAACATTCCCCAAGTATTATCAGCCATATTTTCAATTACTTTTGTCAATAAACTCAACGCCTTATCAACATCAAGCTCATAATAATATGAAATAATAAAACAATTACTAATATTGTATTGCAGTCTATCCTTAAGTATATTTTTTCCATCTATCCTCTCATATCCCATATTTTTTAGAAATATATTCATGACTAAATCATCTATCATTTTTTCATTTATATCTTTTTTTTCATCTGTAATTTCAGTTTTTATCTTTATTAACACTTCCTCAGGTTTCATATTGTATTACTCCTATATTTTACAAATATAATAACATACTTCAAAGTTATAATCAAACAAAACTTAATTTCAATCTGTTTTTATGCTATTATAAAAAAGTCCAATCAACGCCTCCTCCACTAAAGAGTTAAGCATCGACCGGACTATAAAATCAAAACGAAAATCTATCCGTTCCTATGTCTAAACTTATAAATTATATAATACGCAAGCCCTCCGACAGTTCCACCTAAAGTATTATAAACCAAATCCGATATCTGGAAGGTTCCAAGGTGAAACAGCAGCTGTGAAAATTCAATGACAAATGAAAAAATACCAACTGTTACGGTAGATTTCCATAAAACTTTTACAATTCTTACATCTTCTCCAATAATCTCATTCTTAAAAGCCCAAAGCAGAAGTACTACAAAAGGTATAAAAAGCACAAGATTTTCTATAGGTTCAGTAGATAATGATCCATCTGATTTATGTAATCCCCAGTCTCCTAATACATCACTTAACGGATCAAACCAAATATTTCTATTTAAAAAAGTTCTAAAAAGAATCATTGCAGAATAAAACATCAAAAGAAAAACTCTTCGAAAAGTAGAACTTTTCTTAAAATTTCTAACCCATGTTCCGAATATATTTTTAATTAGATTTCCTTTTTTCCATCCATGTTCCTTCACATAAAGAAAAACGAACATAGACACAAATGCCAAAAGCACTGCTGCTAAAAACGATTGATAAAGTGCTGTAAGTACACTTTTTATAATATTTGCAATAATATCAATTTCTTTACTCATAATAAACTTTCCTATATACTTTTTGTCTAATTTATATTCTTATGTAATACCTTATAAAATATCCATGGCAACAACTACTATAATCTTAAAATTCAAACAATTTTATATAAATTTTATTTTTAATATATTCAGACATTACCATCATTACGATTATTTCTCTAATAAACTTTTCTTTATTAACATAAGCATTTCATCTTTAGTTATAAACAAGTAAATCACAGTTAACATGCAAAAAAAGACTCCACCTGCAGCCACCTGTACAACAAGTGTCTTTATATAACATCCCATAATACTACCAATTTCTCTTACTATAGCCATCATACCTATTCCGATTCCCATAATAGGAACATATTTTACTATATATCTAATTATAGGTAATTCTCTTCGAACTGCTATTACCTGAATTATCATTACACTAAATTCTGCTACAACTGTACCAATTGCAGCTCCATTTGATTGATAATGTGGTATCAACATATAATTTATAAGGAAATTCAAAACAGCTCCAACAATTGTCGATATTACATATATATTGTCATATCTATTTGGAATCAAATACTGTGTTCTAACAACATTTGCCCAAGCAATAAAGAAAACACTAATTGACAGTAATGTTATAATCTGAGCACAATCTACAAATTCATTTCCCAGATAGACAGGTGCCAACACCGGTGCAATTCCCATTAATCCAAATGCTATCGCTGAACATAATATAGTAACAAGCTTAATTGAAGTTCTAATATATAAAACCGTCTTGCCTTTCTCACCTTTTGCTATTATATTCGACATTCTTGGAAGCATTACTGTTCCTAAGGCGGTAATAATTCCCATAGGAACATTAATAATTTTCTCTGCATTTTGATATAAGCCAACCTGTGTGTATGTAGACATATCTCCGAGCATAATTTTATCCATAACCTTATATATACTATATGCCAATACTGGAATAAACAAAACTAGTACTGGTTTTATATTTTTTAGGACTTCATTAATAGATACTCTAACAAATTTAACCTCTTTCTTTACATATATCCACAGATATACCTGACTAAAAAAAGTTCCAGCAGACATAATTAATGTATATTTCCATAAATCTGCTGGTGTATGCACAAAAATGAACATACAAATTATTGTACCAATTTTAATCAAAAGATTTCGCCCAATTGTAAGTTTGAATTTTTCTAATCCAAAAAACAACCAGGTAATATCAAACATTCCTGATATAACATACAATAACTGTATTAAAAAAATTAGTTCATTATTTTTAGCAAAGAAAATAGCATATATAATATATGCTAAAATTGCTATGATAAAAGTTGATACCTGTAATATATATATACTGCTAAACACTCTATTTAAAGACTCTTTATTATCCCTAACCGCAGCTACACTACGATTTCCATAATTAGAAATCCCAAGCATTGCCAGCATAAGGAAATAGTACGCAACTGAGTTTGTATATGAATAAATTCCTACTGCCGTTGCACCTAATGTTCTTGAAATATACGGTGCTGTAATTAATGGTAAAAAAATCAATAATACTTGGTATACAATATTATATATAAAATTCTTTTTAATAGATTCCATTCTCTGCCTTTCCTCGATTTATGTATAAATACAAAACTATATCTGATTTCTAATTTTTATTCATCAACTAATATTATTTAAAGATTCTTGAATAACTGTTTCTAAATTGCTTCCTATAAAGGCTATACATAAAATTAAAATCAAAAAATTTTGTGAATAAACTTCTGTTATGCAACATGTAAGATATCCACATATACATGAATTAATAATTATATATGATTTCAATTTTGAATATTTCTTGCATTTTTTTAATACTACTCTAAAGACATTAATATAACACAATAGCCCTATAATTCCCGACTGAATTAAAATTTGTAGGAAAAAGCAATGTGCATTTCTATCTTGTATAACAGTTGCCAACGTTCCTGCTCCATAACCTATAATCGGTTCTTTTCCTATCAATGCTAGAGCTTTATCCCATATGATTGTCCTACTTGATAATGTTAATGTTTTTCCAAGTATATTCTCTATTATAAAAGAAAAAATATATTGAATTCTAAATATAACTATAGATATTCCAACTACCACTACTATAGCCATTGCAATTCTAGGAATTTTATATTTTCCGGTAGTTTTTGTTATAATAAAAATTACCAACATCACACAACTTCCAACAATCGCAGTTGCTGAAGACATAAAATAGATATTTCCCAATAGTACAATTCCATACAAAATAACAAATTTTATGTTTTTTATTTCATATTGAAAAAGAGCTGTCATCAACGCTATCAAAAACATAGGTGTTAGCTGATTTCCCAACCCCAAAAACATATAATCTGCTTCTGTTCCGTAGATTGACATTGTTTGCCAAAGACCATTTGGAACTATAATCGCTACAACAAAATTAATCAAAAACAATGAAAATAACATCAAAGTTAACGCATCAAAAAACGCCTTGATATCCGTGTGCTTAGCTTCCTCCACCATAAATATTAATGTACAAATAACAATACTCTCTTTTGCATACTCCACTATACTCTCTTCATTTATAAATACAGATATTCCCCAAACAACAAAATACATTCCTATTGCCATATCTAATACAGAAATATAGTGTCTTATCACTTTTTTACCAAAGTAATAGATAAAAACAAACATCTTTAAAACCAATAAGAATATAGCAAATTTGCTGTTAATAATAGTATACACAACCTGAGATACTAAAATTGGGAATAAGCTCATCATATATATTAAACTATTCTTGTTAATTTTCATCTTTTATCATTCCTTTTTGAAAAACAATTTCCTGTTCAATAAAATTAATTGACTCTTCCACATACGGTTGTAACTTTTTATCATCATATTCTGGTACTTTTAATAAATCCTTTTCCAATGCTTCTTGTGTTTTAATATATCTTTCCGAAAGTCCCATCTGTTTTAATAAAAATGAAGCTCTGTCATCGTTCCCCCCATCTTTATTTAATCCAATATACCAAAAATTTTTCTTAAACACATACGAAAAAACACTACCATGAAACGAAGATGTCACAACCATTGTTGCATTTGAAACAAGTGACAAAAATGCACTTGGTCCACCCTTTGGTGATAATTTAATTCCTTTTCTTCTTAACCCTCTTCTTGCCCATTCTTTTCCATTCATAATATACACGGGCATATCATATTTTTCGCTCAATTTCTTCAATATATTTGCCTGTTCAGCTTTATAAGTCATCGCATACCAAAAGATATATGGACCTTCTATCATAGACTCATCCGTTATTTTAAGCCATTCCTTTTCACTTATCAATAGTGTCGGATCAACGCAAATATTAACTTTACGTCCTATTAGATTTTCAATCCATTTTTTTGCATTTTGCTCCCTAACTGATATTGCTGAAAAATCTTCGATATAACTTTTATACACATCCTTATTGCTTGATTCATTTGGATTTGAAGCGCCCAAACTAACAGCGTATGCGATTTTTTTAATATTTTCAAACGGAAGCATATAATTTTCATCAAAATCCATCGCATTAATATTCCAAACTTGATCACTTCCAGCTATGATTGCTAAATATTCAGATTCATCAATTTTTAAATCTTCACTTTTTCTGTATTTCTTACTTAATTTGTAATATTTTTTAAATTCATCGTATCCTTTTTCTGTCCTAGCTATACTTTTATAATGTGAAAGATATAATATGTCCCTCAACAAGTCCTTAAATGTCTTTGGCTTGCATAGTATAGAGTACATTCTTTGCTGTACCTCATTCGAATAATCTATAATCTCAGTATCAATTTTATATCTTTCTCTAAAAAAATGCTGTAAAGCATATGCCTGTAGCATAGAACCACTATTGTTAGAAGCATGAAATGTCATTATTCCTATTTTTTTCTTCATATCTTTATATAATTCATTATCTATATATTTAATGAACTATTCTCCTTTTCAATTCTTATAATACTCAAATAATAATTTTTATTTTGAAATTCTATTCCTTATCATAAACATAAAAATAACAGAACCATATTTTTTTTCCTTTAGTAGCGAGGCCATCATACGTTGTTTTGAATTAATATTTTCCATATTAATATTTTTTGTTATGACTGACTTATAAGGCTCCATCTGAATCATATTTTTTAAAATATTTTTTCTTTCGCCAAACTTCAACTTATTTTCTGTATGACATATATTTTGCCCACATACAATCCAAATGCTGTTAATTATCATACAATTAATTCTATTATTTATTTTTTGCTTTAAATCTATGTTAAAATCTTCACCTAATCTTTTATCTATCTCATATGTAAATATTTTCTCATTTTCCAAACTATTACTCTGAAATTTATGGGTTGCTGATGTATCTGTAGGTATATATTTATAAATCTCTTTGTTAAGAATAACTGCAGTTTTGCATTTTAAAGCAACATCTACATTAAAAAGCAAATCCTCTCCATGGAACAACTTTTCATTAAATCTAATCTTATTACTATCAAGCATCTCTTTTCTATATGCCTTTGCCCAAACAGCATTCATTTTAAATCCAATTGCGTTACTCTCACCAAGCACTTCCAACAGTAATTCATCTTTATTTATTTGTTTTCTATCCCATTCTTGTATTTTTTTTGTCCCAAAGGCAACAAAATCTATGGATGATTCAATACCATCTAACGCATTTATTGCATCACCCTGCACTAAATCATCTGCATCTACAAAAATTATCCATTCTCCTTTTGCGTTATAAATACCTGTATTTCTTGCATTACTCACGCCTGCATTTTTTTGATGTATAATTCTTATTCTTGTGTCATTTTTTGCTATTGAATCACATATAGATGCTGTTTCATCTGTGGAACCATCATCGACAATAATTATCTCATAAGTTCCATTCCAGTTTTCTATAATACTATCAATACTTTTTTTTATAAACTTTTCTCCATTATAAACAGGTATAACTACACTTACCATATCCAGTACTCCTTAACCAAAGATCTTGATTGCTACAAATACCAATCTATATTTTATGTTAAACGATTTATCAATAGCAAACTTCCAATCAACTTTCTTTATTCTGTCTGAAAGTTCCTTTTTGTAGCCTACATTTTCATCATCATTTCTTATCATTTTCCACAATGACAAACAATGTCTTATATATTGATGTTTATAACATCTATACACAGTTTTCTCTCCCCTAATCAGTGGTTTACTTAACAAATAGTCATATGCCTTTATAACTGAAAATCTTTTAGCACTAAATATATTTGCACTGGCACTTACACCTCTGTGTTCATAGTAATACAATGGTTCCAAAATAAATGCTGTGGTTATGTTCTTTTCCAAGAAATCAATACAAAAACATAAGTCTTCACACATATGAATATCATCTTTAAATTTTATATCATTTTTAATAACAATGTTTCTTTTAAATGCTTTATTCCATACAAATCCTCTGAAAGAATTCAATCCCGATATTAGTATAGCACTTTCACTCACATCATCACAAAATGGAGGAACCTCTTTTTCTACTTTGTTTACAATTCCATTATCTTTAAAATTGTACATTATCATTTCCGCTTTTGATGAACATTCAGAAATTTTTTCTAATAAATTTTTTTCTACATAATCATCCGCATCCACAAAGATAACGTATTCTCCTATAGCTCTTTCAATTCCTTCATTTCTAGCTGATGAAACTCCTTGATTTGTTCTTTCTATAAGCTTTAGTCTCTTATCTGATGTGCAATACTTCTTTAAAATATCTCCACTTGTGTCACTTGAGCCATCATTAATAAAAATCACCTCAAAATTTTTATATGTTTGACCAATTAAACTTTTTATACATCTTTCAAGAAATTGTTCTGCATTATATACAGGCACAATTATACTATATTTTACTGATTCCATTTCCTAACAATCCAATGCTTTCTTGTCTTATTTATGTAACATATCTATACATATGAGTATTTTTAACCATTAAATTTTCTTATGTAATATATACGTTTCATTTTCTCTATGAACTTGTCTTTTAAAGATATCTTCATAAACTTCAAACAATGTTCTTCTATGTTTTCATTATTAATATTATCAAAAAACCTTTCTCGTTTATCATTCCACTCAACCGAATTTTCTACCATAATCCCATCAAGTTCAACCGCCTTTAAAGTATCAATGGGATATTTTTTCAACGTCTTTAAGCCGTCTAAAATTTCTTTTCCTTTATTACTTTGTATTATAATATTGGTATATCCTCTATCATCATCCTCTATGTTTGCTAATTCAGACGCATGCCAACCGTCATAAAGTGTAAGGTCTGATTTATGCTGTATATGCTTAAAATTACATTCATAACATGATGGACGTGAACACAAATCTGAAAAAAATGCTTTAAGAAAATAATTAGTTCTTGCAGAACCAAAATATACTTTTCCATTTCCAAACACAACTTTCATTGTTCCACTGTGATAACCGAATGTTTTGTTTCTAAACCTTACATCAACTATTTTGCTTTTATATTTCTTTTCTAGGTACTCCACATATTTTCCCAAAAAAAGTGGAGATGGATTTCCACGACATATAACATCAATCGTTAATAAATTTTTGTAATCTCTATTTAAATAGCTTTTCAATCCTTCTACTTGACATGGTACTCCTGAAAAGCATACTAATTTACCACTTGTTAAATCTTCCTTTATCTTTGGAAAAATGTCTCTTATTTCACTTCTAACATATTTTGAGCATGGTATTTTTGATATTCTATTATCATTTTGAGAATCCACTCTAATATGCTTTACTACCTTTTCTTCATCTACAATTACTCCGTATACAACTCCGTCTTTCTGTAATACATATTCCATAATTGAAGTAAAAACACTTCCTGATGTTCCCGTCAAGAGAACTTTATCTCTTACATCTCTTGCCAAAATACTTTCAGGAATTCCCTTTTCATTTTCTCTTTTCTTTGTCATAGGGCATACCTGCTCGCATAATTTGCAATCAATACACTCAATTACGTTTACATTAGGATAAATAAATCCCTCATTATCTTCTTTCATGTCAATACATTTTTTAGGACAAATACTTGAGCATGCGGTACATCCGCAACACTCCTTTTTATTTTTTATCTCAATCACGAATTTTCTCCGTTTCACTCTCTATTATTGTTAACACATTCCTATTTAATATCAGCAAACGCCTCATCTAAATACTTATCTGTATCCTGTTTTAGCTTTCTAATTTTATCTGTTACCAACTCATAGTCTATATTTTCATTTAACTGTTCTTCTAAAGTTTTATTAGAGTTATATCTTCTTTCTTGTAAGCCAAGATTATTGCACAGAGTATCTATTCTTGAATTTTTTGAATTCTTTGATCCCGCTGCATATCGATTAAATACTATAAACTTTTTATTATTTATAATTGAAAAGCACGAACCATGAAATGAATCTGTACATACATACGCTGCTCCTCTTAATAAATTTATAAATCGTTCCGGTCCAACATCGTAAAGTGCAATATCTCCAAATGTTTCATCTTCTGGAATGTACTGATCTAAATGTCGTAGTACCACAATCTTATACCCTAATTTATTGGCTGCGGCTTCTACTTTCTTTCGATATTCGACTGTATTCCCCAAAAAGTATGCAAAAATATATTCTTCTGATATTTCATTCTTAACCGGAATCAATTCTTTCCATTGTTCTTTATCAAAATTAAACACTGGGTCTAAAATCACAGGGACCTCTTTTCCTATTAGTTCTTTTACGATTTGACTTCCTCTGTTTTCGCGCATGCTAATATAATCTAAACGTTTTAAATAATTTGCTGTTCTCTTAGTTTGATACCATGGAATCTGGCTTACTCCAAAACTTGATGCATAAGATATTTTTCTAACTTCATCAGGTACAAACATCAAATTATAAAAGTTTGTAGGCAGTCCTGCCGGTGACCAAAGTTGATCACTTCCTGATATAACTGCACTATATTTCTTTGCTCCCTTGCATAACTCCTTATACCCTACATACTCTGTTGAAAGTTTAATGAATTTATTTTTTTTGAACTCATCAAATGCTTTCATACGAATTGCATTATTTTCCGCAAATTCCGGGTGTTTCATCATCCCTTTTTTCTTTAAAAAAGCCTCATATTTATCCTTTAAAAGCACAGTATTCAACAATCTTGGAATTGATTTTATTTTTTTTCTTAAAGTTAGATTCTTTTTGTATCTAATTAATTCATATTCCATTTCTCTTGATTCTAGCATTTTTATTGTTGCAAATGCTTGTAACATTCCACCATAATTTTCATGAAAATATTTAATGCAAACACCTATCATTCTTTTTTCTCCTATCAACTCTTCTTTGCAAGTAACTGTTCATATATCTCACTCATTTGTTTATGTGAAATATCCATTCTGAATTCTTCTGCCTTATCAATACATGCATTTTTCATTGATCTTCTTAAATTTACATCACTTAATAATTTTATTTTATCTGCAAACTCATCCGCATTTAAAGGAGAACACAAATACCCTGTTTTTCCATCAATAACATAATCCTTTATTCCTTGCACTCTGCTACCAATAACAGGAACTCCTGAAGCTAATGCCTCAATTCCCGCAAGTCCCAATCCTTCCCTCAAAGAAGGTAATACTGCAATATCTGCACATTTATTAAGTTCTGGAATATCTTTTCTAAATCCAAGAAATTTTACTCTTACATTTTTTTCTTCAGCATATTTTTTTAAGAAATCATATGTTCCAAAATTAGTCATTGCCTTTCCGCAAATAAGAAAAACATATCTTTCGTCTTCTAACTTAGATAATGCTTCAATAATAACTCTATGATTTTTTCTCTCTGATAACTCGCCCACTTCCAAAACAGCAATGTCTTTATCTGTTAATCCTATAGAATTTCTGTAACTGTATCTATCTATTTTACATTTATGATATCTATCTGTATCTACACCAACACCATTAATATGATAAACTTTCTTGCAGGCCATTTTCTTCATTTGTGCGAAATCTTCATTATTAATAGTAATAATACCATCTGTAATATGTGAGCATATCCTTTCTATACTTCCATATACAATCTTTTTCTTTAAAGAACATCCCTTTGGAAAAGTTAAGCCATGTGTAGTATAAGCCACAACACATCCTTTTCTTCTCTCATGCATAGTTGCAATTCTCACAATTGCCCCCGGTATAGGCGTATGTACATGAACAAAATCAAAGTGATACTTTTTTATTAGTCTTTTATATTCTTTAAATGCTTTAATGCTTTCTTTACTAATCGGAGATGTTGATGAAAAATCAATTTGATGGAACATAACTCCAATAGAAGCAAAAAGTTCTTCTGGTACAAATGTTGACACTGAATTTCCATTTGCCGCACAATGCACTTCATATCCCATTTTTTGAAGCAATTTCATGTCAGATATCAAAAACCCCTTTAAGAATCCCCCTGTAGCTGCTACTATTAGTGCTCGTTTCATATTTTTACCTTTATTCTCCCATCTGTTTTGCAATATCTGCATCAACTATTTCTTCACCGCTCTTATCTTTAAGCTGTTCTCTTGAAGCGTCGCTTAATCCGTCATTAATTGTTGCGCACATATCACAAGTACTGCATTTATCCAATTCCTCTTTAGTTACCTTTCCATCTCTGTAATCACGTACAATTTTGTTCTCATACATGCTATATGGATGTTTGCTAAATAAAGCTTTAAACTTGTGTTTAAGTACCCAGAATCCAGGTTTCCAGATGTACTTGTGCATTGCTGGAGACACTGAACCTATCATCCAACAGTCTCTGTCACAGCAGCGAACCTTTGCTCTAACATGCTCTGCTTCAGGGCTATTCCATAATTCATCCCAGCTCTGATTGTTTAAGTTACCCATTACTTCTTTGTCTTTTGTTCCGTTACATGGCATTACATCACCATATGGATCAATAAAGAATGTGTCAAAACTCATATCACAAGGAAGTAATCTTTTCTGTCCATAAATATAATTAATAAGACCATGGTTAAAATATGCTCTCATCCATTTCTTAGGACTCTTTGATCTAAGTAATTCATTAATTAAATCTTCGAAATTCTTAGCTACCATTGGACGATCTTTAATTATATTTTTTGCTTCTACAAAATAGAAACTATTATGTAATGAAGCAGTTGCAAATTCCATTCCCATTTCATTAGAAATCTTATAAAGTGGTACTAAATCAGGTGCATTCTTGTCCTGAACTGTCATTCCGAAACCAACATCCTTCATTCCCATTTCACGTAATTTCTTAAGTGTTGTATAGCCTTTGTTATATCCGTCATCTAATCCACGGATTTCATTGTTTGTCTGTTCAAGACCTTCAATTGAAATACGGATTCCAATATTAGGAAATTCCTTACACAAGTCAACGATTCTATCCGTGAAGAATCCATTAGTTGAAATAACGATTCTATCACTCTTCTTATATAATTCTCTAACAATGTCCTTTAAATCTGTACGTATAAAAGGTTCTCCACCTGTTATATTTGTAAAGTACATCTTAGGTAACTTCTTAATTGTTTCAATTGAAATTTCTTCTTCCGGTTTTGATGGTGCCTTGTATCTGTTACACATTGAGCAACGTGCGTTACATCTATATGTTACAATAACTGTACCATTTAATTTTTTCTCTGCCATTACTTTCTCTCCCTTTTTCCCTTTTATTCGTATATCTCAATCAATTTCTTGCAATATTCCTCAATAGTATCAAAGCTAATATTTTCACAGTTTTCACTGTATTTATCTAGCTTTTCTTTGTTATTCCATAGTTCTTCAATTTTATTTTTCAAATCTTCTCCATTGCCACTTTCAAACAACTCTCCAGTACTGCCTACAGATATGAGCTCAGGAATCCCTCCAATGTTAGCGCCAAGAACCGGTGTACCATACATCTGGCTTTCCATTACTGAAAACGGACAATTCTCATACCATTCTGATGGATATATAGAAAATCTTGCTTCTCTTATAAGTTTTTCAAGAGCTTCTCCCTTTTGAAAGCCTAAATTTTTAATATTGCTAATTCCATTAATCTCTTCTTCCAAAGGACCTGTTCCCGCAAATATAAACTGAATGTTCGAAAGTTTCTTACAAACATTTATAAGAGTTCCTATTCCCTTTTCCTCTGAAAATCTTCCGAAGTAAAGAACATAGTCTTTCTTCTCTACTTCTTTCCATTCAACTTTATCTATAAAATTATGTAAAGCAATTGTTTTCTTTGCAAACAATGGATTTGTGTCCAATTTTGTTTTCATAAATTCACTACAGCATATCATAGAATCAATATACTTATATGTTCCTTTCATTTTCCAAAACATTGCTTCCATTGTTCCAACTGCTGATTTGGCTGTGCTTCCATGAATGCACTTACCTTTAAAGCAATTCATAAAATGTCCGCCTAAACACTTTTCACAATTTTCGTGTGTATTTGGATTGTTGCACATATGATTTGGGCAAACTAGATTATAATCATGCGCTGTAAATACTATCTTGCATTTATTTCCTGTCTGTTTTGACCATTTCTTTATTTCTAATATAACACTTGGAGTTATCTGATATGTAAAGTTGTTTAAATGGACTACATCTGGCCGAAAGTCATCAAGAACAAGCCTTATTTTCTTTCTTGCCTCACTTGAATATATAGTTTTAATTGGATAAGTCAGTTTAGAAAGTTTTGAACCTCCATGAAAGTCCATATCAGATGTATAGGCTTCTGTATGATTTCCAACACATCTTCCTTCATGTTCCATTCCAAAGTATTGTACTTCGTGTCCCTGCCTTTCTAAATACTCACCTAATTTGAATATATATGTTTCTGAACCTCCATTTGGATACAAAAACTTATTTACCATTAAAATCTTCATATTTTATTCCTTATATTTTTTACTTTATTTTACTTTCTACAACTTCAAACACTTTTCTGACTATAATTGCAAATATAATCGCTCCTATTAAAGTTAATATTACTGTAATAAAATATTGAATCCATCCATTTCCAAATATATTAGTAATCTTCATTTTTTGTAATATTCTAAACACCATCATATGGCATAAATATATCTCCATACTTATTCCACTTAAGAATTTAGCTATCTTATTGTCCAATACTTTTACATTTGAAGTAATCGCATATAATAGCATCACTACTGAAACTAATAGACACATAAACACATTACCATTCAGCAGATAATACACAACAATAGTAATGCTCATAACACTTAATATTTGCCATGCTTTTATTTTTGATATTTCATTTCTATATAAATAAACTAATCCTCCAGCTATAAAGAAACATGCACTATAAAGAATATTTGTTCTGTTTATCTCAAAATAATTTGTACCTATTAAATTGTATAACACGCTAATTATAAATGCTATCCAAGCTCTCTTTTTATTTTTTAATAAAACACAATAAAAAGGAAAACATATATAGAATACAAATATTAATCCTATAAACCAACCAACTCCGATAACAGATATATTTCCTCCATTTGGCAAAAAACCAAACATTAATGTCAAATCTGCAAAGGCTTCATATAAAGATTCAATCGAAGGTGACATAATTAAATCTACAAAAACTAATAGTGCAAAAAATGGCAATATTTTTTTAAATCTTTTTACATAAAATTTTTCTAATGTTATTTCGTTTTTTAATATTTTTTCATAATATCCACAGCACATTCCAAAAGCCGAAATTACCATAAATAAAAACACAAAATTTGTAAATGATGGAATTATTTTATTGTAAACATATCCACCTATTTCATAATTATTATTTGCTCTCATATGCATCATAACAATGCCTACTGCCGCAATTGTTCTTAAACCGTCTATAGATTTGTAATGTTTCTTTTCCATATTCTAACCTCTATACAACTCCATTGTTTTCTCAACCACATCATCCCAATTATATTTCTCGCAAATGAAATCTGCAGCTTCTTCTTTATATTTCTTAACCATCTTAGGCTTATCACAAGCCTCCTGTAGTTTTTCCTGCAATTGCTCTACATTCGACTTTTCAAATACAAGTGCCTTATCTTCAACTACAGATGCACATTCATCTATGTCTGATACAAGACAACAATTTCCATAACTCATTGCCTCAAGCAGACTAAGTGGCATTCCTTCCAAATCACTTGGCAAAGTGTATACATACGCATTACTATACAACTCATCCAATTCCTCGCCCTGAACAAATTCTGTAAATATTATTCTGTCATCATCCTTTGCCATTTCTTTAATTTCATTTGCAAATGCATCCGTATCTGAACTTCCGCCGGCTATTACAAGTTTCTTTTTCGTATCTACTTTTTTAAATGCTTCTACAAGATATCTTAATCCCTTTTCCGGCACCAGTCTTCCCAGATATAATATATAGTCATCTTTTTCAAGTCCATATTTATATCGTATGATATCTGCCTTTCTTACAACTGGTCTATTCACTCCGTTCGGAATAAATCTTGTTTCCCTTCCATACTTTTCTCTAAAATAATCCTGTACGCCCTTACTTAACACTATTATTTCATCAGCATGTTTTACTGCACATTTTTCGCCCATCATTATGTATGTACTTGCAAGTTTTCCCCATTTTGCTCTTTGGTGGTCAAGTCCGTGAATTGTTGCCACGCATATTTTCCCAAATAATTTAGGTAGCCATAACATGGCACAAGGACCCTCTGCATGAAAATGTACTACATCGTATTTGCCAAATGCAGCGCATACTCCTCCCGTCACAGAAGCAGTCATAGCAGCTAGTCCTTTCTTATCTAATGTAGGAACTGTTTTTAATCTGATTCCCTTATATTCTTTTTTATTTTTTTCATCGAATTCTTTTCCACTTACATGATGCCCGGCACGGTTAAGACATGTAACCTCATTGCCTCTTTCCACCATTCTGGTAGCTAATTCCTCAACTACTATTTCGACTCCGCCTTCTCTTGACGGTATTCTTTTATGACCAAGCATTGCTATTCGCAACTGTCCATTTTTCATATTATCTGTTTCTCATTTCTCTTATTTTTATTATCGGTATCCTACCTATTATTCCATATAGTGCCAGGCATCGCCCGGCACCACATTTCACTTATCTCATCATTTTTATCAGCTAAGTTTATTTAGCCAAATAATTTTCACATAGTTATTTTCGTTTGTACTTAAACCTTATCAAATCATTTTATACTGACCCTTTTCTGGCAATTACCACAAGAAAAGTCTTAAGTATAATCTTTATATCCAGTCCAAAGCTCCAGTTCATTATGTACTCATTATCAAGTTTTACTATTTCTTCAAAGTCCGTCATATCGCTTCGACCGCTTATCTGCCACATTCCTGTAAGTCCCGGTTTTGTTGCAAGACGGCTCTTGTGATGCGCTTCGTACTGTTCGTATTCATCCATTGTTGGCGGACGTGTTCCTACAAGACTCATGTCGCCCTTTAATATACTGTAAAAATTCGGAAATTCATCTATTGATGTAGCCCTAAGGAAATGACCAAGTCCTTTCTTTGTGCCATCTTTTCCGCTTCCTATAATTCTAGGGTCTGCGTCCATTTTAAACATAAGTCCGTCCATCTTGTTCTGTTCCATAAGTTCTTTTTTGCGTTCTTCTGCATCTGAATACATTGAACGGAATTTGTAGAACTTAAATGGTTTTCCATTTTTCCCTGCTCTTAACTGGCAGAAAAATATTGGTCCGTTAGGGTCTGCAATCTTAATCGCAGGCGCTACAAATATAAACAATATTCCTGTAACAAGGCACCCTACAAGTCCTGCGCATATATCAAGTGCTCTCTTTGCAAATGCTCCAACCGGTGACACCTGATTTATACTTGTCGTTACAACTGCTACCTCGTTAATTGTTTCAAATCCTGCATTTGGCAAAGCGTGTGTAAGAAATTCTACATTTATATGAACCTTAATTCCCATATTCAAAAATCCATATGCCATGCCTTCTACGACGAAACTGTTTACTCCGCTTACTCTGATAAATACGTCATTTATGACATTTGCCCTCGCATATTCGTATACGGAATTGGCATCGGCAACTACAGGTATTCCTTCTATTTCATCTATGTCTGATTCTTTAATGTCCATCACATCTGTCAATGCGATTCCCACTATCTCAAATCTCTTGTCCGGTCCGTTGCTTATCTTGTTGATAGTGTCTGCTGCCATGTCTGATGATACAACAAGCAGCATATTTTCCTTAGCATTATCATAATTCTTACGTACTGCATAAAATTTCTTAAATGCTATATGGCTTATGTACATTAGTATTGTGTCCATCGCAAAGAATATTAATATTACTATTCTCGACACGTTATTCGCCTGGTGTATCAAAAACAAATATACAAATAACACTGCCATTATTATTGCGTTATGATACACTACGTCCTTCATTTCTTTCAGATATCCTCGTCTAAGGATTCCTGAGTATCCGTTCCTGAAAAATGCCACACAAAAGTGTATCAGTGTTAATGATATTGTTACATTTCTATATAGGGAAGTGTTGTACATATGCCCAGACCCTGAATATATCAGTGTAGCTAGAAAGAACGCTACATTAATGCATATAACATCTACTATTATGAAATCAAAATGTTTTGTCCACTTGTTACTTGTTCCGTTGTACACTCTCAACCCTCCCCCTTTGTATTTTCTCTAGTTTGCTTTATATATTAGTTAGGCGAATGATTTTATTACTTATTTACTTAATGAATATTTACCTTATCATTATTTGATGTATAATCTTCTTGTTTATTATCCAATAAGCAATCACTTTATTTACCGTTTGGTGAATAATATTCATATTTTTATTAAATTATCTATATAATTTTCATTCTTACAACTTGTTTTATTTTTAGTTCAATATGTAAATTTGTTGCTTATTTTTTAGACACAATCTTTTATTATTATATCATCTACGACTTTCTTTGTACATTGATTTTGTTAGTTTTATCAATATTTTCTGCTTTTCTTATGGAAAAGTTACAATAAAAATATTTTTATTATATATTTACTACATATGTATTTTAGCTCATTTTAAAAATCCCCATAATATTTATGCTATTTTCTATCTTTTTTTGCTATTTGCGTTGTTTTCTTTTTACCTTTTATCTGTTTGTTTATAATATACACCAATTTTTTTCAGTTTTTTTCGCATTCTGACCTTTCTTGTATTTTTCTTTTGTCTATTTTGTTAACATTTGTAACGGATTTGTTAATTCTCTTTATATTACCTTGTTTTTCTTTTTCTTTAGGGTTAATATTTCTTATAAGTAAGGGGCAAAGTTTTAAGGTTTTATGATAGACTTTAGAACTTTTCTTATTTTTATATGGAAGGAGTCTTAGATTTGCGTGAAAAATTAGCGAAGTTAATGTACGGGAGGTATGGAGTAGATCAACTTGGCAGAGCAATGCTTATTTTCGCACTGGTTTTATGCGTGCTTTCGTTATTTGTCCCAAGACGTTTGTCCGGGATTATTTATTATATTTCACTTATTTTAATTATTTTGATGTATATAAGAATGTTTTCAAAAAATATTCAGAAGCGCTACCAGGAGAACAACAAATATTTAAGTTTAAAAGCTTCCTTCTTAAGAAAATTTCAGCGTGAAAAAGAAATTTTCAGCCAAAGAAGATTTTATCATTTTTACAGATGTCCACGTTGCAGACAACGCATTCGTATTCCTCGTGGCAAAGGCCGCATCGAAATCCGTTGTCCAAAATGTTCCCAGACATTTATTAAAAAAAGTTAATTTATCAGATGCATAAATAGTCTGCAACTGATTATATAATTTAACAACATGCGTAAGAATTTCCTTTTAAGAGAGCATTAAGTATTTACGACTGATTGTGTGATTTAACTTAGAGCCGATTTGATTTGTGGTTCTTTACTTATTTTGTCTGGAGGACTCCATGTTTGGATATGTAGTTGTAAACAAACCCGAACTCAAATTTAGGGAATTTGATGTCTATCGGGCGTATTATTGTGGCTTATGCCACTCACTTAGCAAGCGACACGGTCTGTCAGGGCAATTAACCCTGTCCTATGACATGACCTTTTTAGTTATCCTTCTTTCTTCGCTTTACGAGCCGGAGCACAACGTCACTTCAAAACGTTGCGTTGTGCACCCTCTAAGGCGTCAGAACATCATTTCCTCAGAATTTACGGATTATGTTGCTGACATGAACGTCATCCTTTCTTATTTCAAATGTCTGGATGACTGGCACGATGACAGAAGCGTTCTTAAGCTTGCTTATTCAAAATTATTAAAAAAAGGGTCAATTGGGAAAAATTTAAATAATGTACATGCCACTTCTGATTCAACTGACGATGGTTCAGTTGCAGCTACTCAGCCAAATTCTGACAGTAACAATCAGAATTCTTATTTTACTGACGATTCCGGGCATTTGCATATTTCTCCTGATTATTCCTATAAAAATAAAATCGAAGCTATTTCATCTTTGTTGGACGAACTCGGTACCCGCGAAAAAATGAATGAAACCAACGTTGATGTGGTAGCCGGTTTATTTGGTAAAATAATGCAAATTTTATTTGTGCCGTTTGACGATATTTACGCCAAAGGTCTTGGTCGCATGGGCTTTTACCTTGGCAAATTTATCTACATTATGGACGCATTTGACGATGTTGAGGAAGATGTCAAAAAGGGGCGCTACAATGTTTTTTCAAATTGTTATACTGACCCGGATTTTGAAACTCATGTCAAAGATATGCTTACAATGATGATGGCTGAGTGTTCCGATGCTTTCGAAATGCTCCCCGCTGTTGACAACGCTGATATTCTTCGTAATATTTTGTATTCCGGAGTTTGGAATTCCTATGAACGGCGTGTTTCAAAAAATTTAGAAAACAAATAATTTTTTATTGTGATGTTTTAATTTTTCAGAATTAATTTTTATTAACAATATTCTATCGTATTATAACATAATCACAGCAAAAATTTAGAAAGAGAATAGATATATGAATCCTTATGATGTTTTAGGGGTTAGACCAGATGCCTCTGAAGATGAAATAAAAAAAGCATACAAGGCTCTAAGCCGCAAATACCACCCTGATGCAAATATTAACAACCCTAACAAGGAACAGGCTGAAGAGAAATTCAAGCAGGTTCAACAGGCATATAGTCAGATTATGGATGCACGCAAGCATGGTGCAAATGGCTATGGTGGTTCTTCTTATGGCAGTGGAACTTATGGCGGCTATGGCTCCGGCTATGGTAATTCAGGCAGTTATGGATCTGGAAATTCCGGTGGTTTTGGTGGCTATGGCTCTAATGGTTCCGGTGGCTATAATTCCGGTGGTTTCGGCGATTGGGACTTTGGTGGATTTGATTTTGGAGGTTTCGGCAATTTTGGTGGCTTTGGTACAGGCTACGGTAATGCAGGTAATTATGGCAACTCTTCAAATATGTCAGAAGACGAGATGCATATGCGTGCTGCAGCTAACTACATTAATAACCAACATTATGCCGAAGCTCTGAATGTATTAAATACAATTTCCAACAAAACAGCTGCATGGTATTATTACAGTGCGATTGCAAATAAAGGCGTGGGCAACAATGTCCAGGCTCTTGAGCACGCCCGCATGGCATCTTCAATGGAGCCTAATAATGCTACTTACCGGCAACTTGTCCGTACATTCGAAAGTGGTGGCAGCTGGTACACTTCTCGTCAAAGCAGTTATGGTGGAATGCCTACAATTATTTGCAGTAACCCACTCTTAGCCTGCTGTCTTGCAAATCTTTGTTGCAATGCTTGTTGCGCAGGTTGTGGTGGTGGATACACTTACCGATAAAATAAATTACAATTTAATTTATTAATAAAAAGAACTCAAAGTTTGAAAATTATTAATAACTTTCAGGCTTTAAGTTCTTTTTTATTAATAGATATTTTATTATGCTTTATCAAACTCGTAAACACTTCTTCCTTTTTCAAAAAAATCAAATGTACAGATAAATATGACATAACTTTCCTTAAGTATATCATATGATTCGCCTTTTTCAATCATGTTTAAATCTATTATTCCCTGATAATATCTTGATCTTTTCGGTAATTCTTTATAAGTTGTTGTCTGCATTTCGAGATTAAAAACTGTGTTGTCGTCATCCTCAACATATATGTCGAGTCTTATACCTTTTGACTTCGCTGTCATCTGTATTGTTTCTTCATAATCAACATATACAATATCCCTTATTTTTATGTTTAATATATTTTCCAACAGTGGTTTACACAATTCTTTTTCACATAAAACTCGCCTTTATAAACACGGACTTGCCCTATATAATAAAAAAAGAAGCATTTCTGCTTCCTTATCTGTCATTCATGTTTATTCTGTTACGGTTTTTGCCGTTTTTAAATTTATCTGTCATTCCTGCGTCTTTTCTGTCTTGTCCCTCTCTCTTTTGCTTCGGACATGGTTAATGCCCAGTTCCGGAATCGAACCAGAGACACGAGGATTTTCAGTC
>NZ_QUGP01000009.1:0-129842 GCF_003479125.1 Eubacterium sp. AF19-12LB
GCTAATTTTTATTATTAGCAATAAAATAATTAAATAAAATAGAAATGAAATATCTAAAACAATATTATGTATTTATAAATAGTTCAGAAATTCAGAAAGTTTAATAAAAAATTAATATTTCACGTGAAACATTAATATAGATTTGAAAAAGGAACTATGATACAATAATATTTGTTAAAAACATGAATTAAATTACTTGAAATATAGAAAGGTATTGAAATGGGAAAAATAATTGCAATTGCAAACCAAAAAGGTGGAGTTGGTAAGACAACTACAGCTATAAATTTGTCTGCATGTATAGCAGAAAGAGGTAAAAAAGTACTTTTAGTTGATATTGATCCACAGGGAAATGCTACAAGTGGGGTCGGTATTATAAAACAGGAACTAGAAAAGACAGTTTACGATATGTTTATTGGAGAATGTAGGTTATCAGAGTGCTTGACAAGTAGTATTGTAGATAATTTAAATGTTTTGCCATCAAATGTAAACCTATCAGGAGCAGAAATAGACTTAATAGGAGTGGATGAAAGAGAATTTATACTAAAAAAAGCATTAGAAGGAGTAAAAGACTTATATGATTATATAATTATAGATTGTCCTCCATCATTAAATGTATTAACAGTTAATGCTTTAGTTGCAGCTGATTCGGTTATAGTTCCAATCCAATGTGAATATTATGCTTTAGAAGGACTTTCACAGTTAATCTATACTATAAATTTAATTCAGGAAAGAATTAACCCGGTATTAGAAATTGAAGGTATAGTATTTACGATGTATGATGCTAGAACAAATTTATCTAACCAGGTTGTAGATAATGTAAAAGAAAATATGCATTTAAATATATATAAAACAATTATTCCGAGAAATGTAAGATTGGCAGAAGCACCTAGTTATGGGCTTCCTATACATATGTATGATGCCAAATCAGCAGGATCTGTAGCCTATATGAATTTAGCAAAAGAAGTAATTAAAAATAATAAAAATAGATAAGTAGTAAATAAAAATAATAAAAATAGATAAGTAGTAAATAAAAATTAAAAATTTATAATTGCTTAAATAAATGACGTATGACTTGTAAAATAGTATAAATAATAAAAAAAAATACATATTTATATATGGATATGCAGGGATTTTAGAAAAAACGAGTTAAAAATATGCATTTAAAAAAATAATTATTAAATTTTCATATATAAAATAAACTAAAAAAGTTATGTAAACTAAATATAAATAAGAAGTATAAAGGAGAATATTATGCCAAGACCAAAAAAAGGCGGATTGGGAAATGGATTAGAATCAATGATACCCAATTATGGTGCAGCCATCAAACCAAAGAAAAATGAAGATAAAGAAAAAGAAGTTGTGGTAAAAGAGGTTGTAAAGGAAGTTGTAAAAGAGGTAAAGGTACCTCAGGATACGTTAGTTAATATTAATGATATTGAACCAAATAGAGAACAGCCAAGAAAAAATTTTGATAAAGATGCATTAGAGGAATTAGCTGAATCTATAAAGATTCATGGACTTATTCAACCAATAATTGTTCAGAAAAAAGAAGATTATTATGAAATTATAGCTGGTGAAAGAAGATGGAGAGCAGCTAAAATAGCTGGTTTAAAGGAATTACCGGTTGTAATAAAAGAATATACACCTCAGGAAGTAATGGAAATTGCTTTAATAGAAAATATACAGCGTAAAGATTTAAATCCAATAGAAGAAGCAATTGCATATAAGAGTCTTATTAACGAATATAACTTAAAACAGGATGAACTTGCTAAAAAGATGTCAAAAAGTAGAGCTGCAATTGCAAATTCAATGCGCTTATTAAAATTAGCAGAAGATGTCCAAGAGATGATTATTAATCAGGAGTTGTCTATGGGACATGCAAGAGCATTACTTGCAATTGAACATGAAGAATTGCAGATAGATACAGCAAAAACTGTAATTGAAAAGGGATTAAGTGTAAGAGAAACAGAAAAATTGGTAAAAAATATACTTAAACCAAAGCAAATAAGAATGGAAATTCCACCTGTTGATAAGGCTGTTTATGATCAGATTCAGGATAGATTAAAAGAAGTAATGGGAACTAAAGTTTCAATTAATCCAAAAAAGAACGGTAAAGGAAAAATTGAAATAGAATACTATTCAAGTGAAGAATTAGAAAGACTGATAGAATTATTCAGTGGAATTCATGAGTAAATTTGCAAAATATTAATATATACAAATTAATAAAACAGTCTTATAATGTAAAAATGAAAAATAAAGGAGAAAGAAAATGATACAGGAAATATTTAGCAGTGCATATACATATATTATTACAGTTGTAGTAATGTTTTTGATTTTTCTTATTTTATACATTAAGCAAAGTATGAAATTAAATAAGTTAATGAAAAAATATGATAAGTTTATGAAAGGAAAAAATGCAGAAAATCTTGATGGAGCAATAAGAGAGAGTTTTAAACAGATTGAAAAAATAAATGTAGAACATCAAAAGACAATGATTAAAGTAGAAGAATCTGTTCATAGAATAAATTCAGTGTTCCAGAAGTTAGGAATTGTAAAATATAATGCATTTAAAGAAATGGGCGGAAACTTAAGCTTTGCATTATGTATGCTAGATAGTGAAAATACCGGATTTATCTTGAATACAATGCATGGAAGAGAAGGAAGTTACACATATATCAAAGAAATAATTAAAGGTGAAGCTTACGCTACATTAGGAGAAGAAGAAAAAGAAGCATTAGAAAAAGCAATGAATTCATAATAAAGGTTAACATCATAGTTTAATATTAGAGAGTAAGTTAGATAAATATAATAATCAAAAATAATAAAAATGAGATTAGTTAAAATATAGACTAATCTCATTTTTTTTAGGGCATGACCCTATTTATGAAATTGAATTTAATAAAAAATTCAACATCAATTGTGGTTAATATAAGAATATTGGTAATATGTTTATTAATAATTATGGATAAAAATCTAAGAGTAATTAATAAATAACACGAAAAGTAAATAATTATTAATAAATACAATGCTTATATTAATAAAAACTATTAATAATTAAATTAATACTCGTACTTATATTAATATTCATTTACTTTTATCATTGATTTTAAAATATCAAATTCTTCAGGATTATCTTTATAAATTCTTGCAGTTGCAACAATTGGAAGCCATTGGTTTACATAACGTTTAGTTGTTCCTGTCATATTACAAAATGAATCTAAATATAATTCAGCATATTCAGGCATATTTATTTTAAACCAAATATAAGTACGCGCAATATCAGCACTGGCGTTTCCCTGAGATGCATGATTCCAATCTAAAACGCAATAATCATCACCTGAGATAATAATATTGTGTGGAGTAAGATTTCCATGGCACAATTTTTTATGCTTTGGTGATGAATCAAGCATTTCTAGTAAATCAAATTGAGTTGATTCATCTAAACCTGAATTCTTAATTCCATATTGTAATTTTGCTTTTTGTCTTGGAATAGCAGTACAAAAATTAGTATGAATAGAAGTCTGTATAGTAACTAATTTATTAATATATTCTTTAATATTTTCAGGATTATTATTAATAAGTGAAAAAAGAGATTCACCTTTAATTAAATCAAATTTGATACACCACTGTCCGTCTTTTTTATAAACAGAGTCAATTAAAGGAGCGTGTGCATCAAGTTCTTCAACCTTAGAAGTAATAAATGCTTCTTGAAAAACATCTTTCTTGTCGTAATCAATATTAAAAATTTTGTATGTATAACTTTCGTCGTTGTATATTTTATTATGACGTCTTTCATTCATCAATTGTAATTCCATAATAAATCTCCTCATATAAAATGTATTACTAAAATATCTGGATAGTGATTAATCGTCAGAAACATTTACAGAAAATAAATAAAGTTCATTCGATTTCATATTTAATAAAAAATTAAATTATTTATTTGAAGGTTATTATACCATAATGCATAAAAATTTACTAGAAGTAACATAATATATTGTCTAAAATAACTATAATATAAGCATAACAAATAGGTATAAAAAAGTAAAAGAAAAATCGACGAATTGTACAGAAAACTTGCAAAAATAGGGTGTTGGGGTTATAATCGAAATGGCGTGTAAAAGTAAAAATTTTTATGCAAAGGGAGAAAAGAAATGTTAGATATTAAATTTGTCAGAGACAACCCGGAAGTTGTAAAACAGAATATTAAAAATAAATTTCAGGATCATAAACTTCCATTAGTAGATGAAGTTATTGAATTAGACGAAAAGAATCGTAAAATAAAGCAGGAAGTTGAAGCACTTCGTGCTGAAAAGAATAGTCTTTCAAAATTAATTGGTGGATTAATGAAAGAAGGAAAGAAAGATGAAGCTGAAGAAGTTAAAGCTAAAGTTGCTGCAGGTAATGCAAGAATTGATGAACTTACAGATGAAGAGAAAACAACAGAAGAAGAAATCAAGAAGAGAATGATGGTTATTCCAAATATTATTGATAAATCAGTTCCTATCGGAAAAAATGATAGTGAAAATGTTGAGATTGAAAGATTTGGTGAACCAGTAGTTCCTGATTTTGAAGTTCCATATCATACAGATATCATGGAAAAATTTAATGGTATTGATTTAGACGCTGCAAGAAAGGTTGCAGGAAATGGATTCTATTATCTTATGGGAGACATTGCAAGACTTCATTCAGCAGTTATTTCATATGCAAGAGACTTTATGATTGATAGAGGATTTACTTATTGCGTACCTCCTTTTATGATTAGAAGTAATGTTGTAACAGGTGTTATGAGTTTTGATGAAATGGATCAGATGATGTACAAGATTGAGGGAGAGGATCTTTACTTAATCGGTACAAGTGAACATTCAATGATTGGTAAATTTATTGGAACACATACAAATGAAGAAGATCTTCCTTACACACTTACAAGTTATTCACCATGTTTCCGTAAAGAAAAAGGTGCTCACGGTATCGAAGAGAGAGGTGTTTACAGAATTCATCAGTTTGAAAAACAGGAAATGATCGTTATTTGTAAGCCGGAAGATAGCATGATGTGGTATGACAAACTTTGGAAGAACACAGTAGATTTATTTAGAAGCATGGATATTCCGGTTCGTACTTTGGAGTGTTGCTCAGGAGATTTAGCAGACCTTAAGGTTAAATCAGTTGACGTTGAAGCTTGGTCACCAAGACAGAAGAAATATTTTGAAGTTGGTAGTTGCTCTAACTTAGGAGATGCTCAGGCAAGAAGACTTTCTATAAGAATTAGAGGAAAAGAAGGAAACTATTTTGCTCATACTCTTAACAATACAGTAGTTGCACCACCTCGTATGCTTATTGCATTTTTGGAAAATAACCTTAATGCAGATGGAAGCGTAAATATTCCTGAAGTTTTAAGACCATATATGGGTGGAATGGAAAAAATTGTTCCTAAGAAATAGTTAAAATATTTAAAAACAAGATAAATTCAGAAAAATTTTATAAATGTCGCTATAGCTCAGTTGGATAGAGCGACCGCCTCCTAAGAGAAAGCCGAGGCTTTCCCCAAAGGGAAAAAATGAAAAACAACTTTCAGTTCAAATCTATTCTGAAAAATGCCAAAGGTGACAACAAAGCATTCTCCAATTTGGGGAACGTTCTAATGTTACCAAATCGAAAAAATCTGTAGATTGACAACTCGAAAAAGAGTTGATAATCTTATATATGGCCGAAGGGAAAAATCCCAGAAACCCAGTAAAATCAAGGGTTTGCGGCATGTGTCGTCATAGCTCAGCTGGATAGAGCACTCGCCTCCTAAGCGAGGGGTCGGAGGTTCAAATCCTCTTGGCGACGGGCTTCAAAGCGTTCGAAAATGTTAGCTGGATTAGCTGACAACGAACGCTTTTGTTATTTTCTAATCACGTTCGTGACATGATTTTCCATTCAAAATGATCAATTTCCAGCTAACGCAATCTGATTTTTGTTAGCTGACAGCTAATCAAAATTACCGGTTTGCAAACATGGGTTTTAGGAAGTTCAGCTAACATTTGGGTTCCGCTCTGTTGTCACCCCTTATTCGGGGATGTAAATCAGAGAAAAGGCGGGAAAAGAAACAATCTCTCCCAAACCTGCAAACATGAATTAGCTGAAACAGTATTCAATTCTATTAGCTACAGCTAATGGTCAAACAGCAATGTCTGTTTGGAACTTTACTATCTATAAAAGTTCCAGGCAGGCATTTTTTATTTCCTGAATCCTGGAGGAAAGGAGTCAAGATGACTGAACCAAACAGACAATCAGAAGAAAACGAAGAAAGAATCATAGAAATTGAGATTGAGCGTCTTCGACCGTTCAAAGAGCATCCGTTTCAGGTGAAGGATGATAAGGAAATGTTTCTTCTGCAGGAAAGCATTGAAAAGTATGGAATATTAAATCCGCTGATCGTCAGACCGGTACCGGATGGATACTATGAGATCATATCCGGCCACAGAAGAAAACATGCTGCGGAGAAACTGGGATACCGTAAAGTACCGGTAATCATCCGGGTATTAAGTGAAGATGATTCCATCTTGAGCATGGTAGATTCCAATCTTCACAGAGAACGGATCAGCTACAGTGAAAAAGCTTTTGCTTACAAACTGAAGAATGACGTATTAAAAAGAAAAAGTGGTCGAAAAAAGAGCCAAGTTGACCACAAAACACCAAGAAAGCGGGCAATAGAAATCATCAGTGAAGATTGTGGTGATAGCCCAAAACAAGTGCAGCGTTATATCTCACTGACAAAACTGATACCGGAAATGTTGCAGAAACTGGATGATGAGATCATTTCTTTTTGTCCGGCTGTAGAGATAGCTGCATTAAGTGAAAAAGAACAAAGAGAACTGCTTGTAGCAATGGAGTATGCACAGGCAATCCCATCACTCTCACAGGCCCAGAGGATCCGGCAACTGAGTAAAGAAAAACAGTTGTCACTGGAAAAGATGGAAGAGATCATGTGTGAAGTGAAAAAGGGTGAGATCACAAGAGTGGCATTCACAAACGAGCAGTTGCACAAGTATTTTCCAAATTCTTATACACCGGCAATGATGAAACGGGAAATACTGGCACTGTTGAAATTATGGAAAAAAGAATCATGGGATAGTTAAAGGAGGAAGAAATCATGTGTAAAGTTATATCCGTAGTAAACCAGAAAGGTGGCGTCGGAAAGACCACCACAACCGTAAATGTAGGCATTGGACTGGCAAGAGAAGGTAAGAAAGTGTTGCTGATCGACGCGGATCCACAGGGAAGTTTAACCGCAAGTCTTGGATATGAGGAACCGGATGATCTTCGCATCACACTGGCAACGATTATGATGGATGTCATTAACGAAGAAGAAATCTCTCTGGAAGATGGTATCTTACATCACCAGGAAAATGTAGATCTACTTCCGGCAAATATTGAGCTTTCTGCCCTGGAAGTAACGATGGGAAATGTTATGAGCAGAGAAATGATCATGAAGGAATATATCGATGCGATAAGAGGCCGATACGATTATATCCTGATCGACTGTATGCCAAGTCTTGGTATGATGACAATCAATGCACTGGTCTCTTCCGATTCCGTGCTGATACCTGTACAGGCCGCATATCTGCCGGTGAAAGGACTTCAGCAGCTGATCAAGACCATTCTTACAGTAAAGAAAAGGCTGAACCGGAAACTGGCGATTGAGGGCATTCTGTTGACTATGGTTGATTTCAGAACCAATTACGCAAGGGACATTGCATCGAGAGTACATACAACATACGGAAGCCAGATAGAAGTATTTGAAAATGTGATTCCGATGTCTGTAAAAGCAGCTGAGACCAGTGCAGAGGGAAAAAGCATCTACATGCACTGCCCGAAAGGAAAAGTTGCCGAAGCATATAAGAACTTAACACAGGAGGTTTTGAAAAATGAAAAATAGAAGTGGCGAAAAGATTAAACTGGCAAGCATTGATGAACTGCTTGGTGTGGTAAATGAAGAATCTGCAATGGAGATAGAGATTAGTAAGATCCATCCGTTTAAAAATCATCCGTTCAAGGTGCTGGATGATGAAAAGATGCAGGATCTGGTTGAAAGTGTAAGGATCAATGGAGTACTGACACCGGTACTGCTTCGAATGGATGATAATGAAGAATATGAAATGGTATCCGGTCACAGAAGAATGCATGCAGCACAGCTTGCAGGACTTACAACTATTCCGGCAATCGTAAGAGAATTATCGGATGATGATGCCATTGTGGCTATGGTGGATGCTAACATTCAGCGAGAGGAATTGTTGCCGAGTGAGAAAGCATTTGCTTATAAGATGAAACTAGAGGCAATGAAAAGACAGGGAGTTAGAACAGATTTAACTTTGTCTCAAAATGAGACGAAGTTGAGATCTGATGAAGTCTTGAGCAAGCAAGTTGGGGAAAGTAGAGCTCAGGTTCAAAGATTTGTACGATTAACAGAACTTATTCCGGAACTTCTTGATCTGGTAGATAACAAGAAGCTTCAGTTTACGGTTGCTGTCAATATCTCCTACATCGATAAGGAAGTACAGGGATGGATCTACGAATATATCAGCGACACCGGATTCATCAAACCAAAACAGATTGCAGCACTCAGAAATCAGCTGAATGATGGACCAATCAATCAGATTCAGATGTTATCGATTTTCAATAACTGTGTGATGGCAAAGAAAGTATCCCGGTCTCTTACTTTCTCAGAAAAGAAACTGACAAAGTATTTTCCGGATGATTATACAGCCAAAGATATGGAACAGGTAATTGAATCATTATTAGAAAAATGGATGCAGGAACAGTCCTGTTAAGGATAGAAAAAGCTAAGAAAACAAAGTCAAAGAAGTTTAAAAAGAGGACTTCTTAGCAGAAAACGAAAGGAGGAAATTATGGAGAAAAAAATGACATTTAATTATTTTTACGGTACCGAAGCTGATCAGTTCAGCTTCTACCGCATACCAAAAGCATTATTTACAGACAGCTATTTTAAAGATTTATCAAGCGATGCTAAAATTTTATATGGACTGATGTTGGATCGAATGTCTCTTTCCATCAAAAATCAGTGGTTTGACGACAAAAACAGAGCATATATCTACTTTTCCATCGAAGATATCATGGAATTACTGAACTGTGGCAGAAATAAAGCCATCAAATCCATGAGAGAGCTGGATGACGAAACAGGAATTGGTCTGATTGAGAAACGCAGGCAGGGATTTGGAAAGGTGAATGTTATCTACGTAAAAACCTTTATGCCTGAGAAAACAGATGAGAAAAAATTTGGAGAGGAATTAGAGAAGTTTAAAAAACAAACTTCTGTGGAAAATGAAGAGCCTGCAGAAGTTTACAATTTAAACTTCATGAAGTCCCAAAATCAAACTTCTAGAAGTCCCGAAAACAAACTTCAAGAAGTTTACATTTCAAACCCTAATAATACTAATCTTAGTGATACTGAAATGAATGATAATAAATCTAATCCTATCATATCTGTGGATGAGAAAAGATTTGATAGCGATAACCGCTCTGAGGATTATCAGGCTTATGAAAACCTTGTCAAAGAGACCATTGATTATGAATCACTGGAAGTAACCCATCATGACGATATGCGACAGGTAGATGAAATCGTGAACCTGATCGTAGAAACTGTGATGTGTAAAAATGACAAGATATTGATTGCCAGCAACTGGTATCCGGCATCACTGGTGAAGAAAAAATTTCTGATGCTGACCTATTCACATATCGAGTATGTCTTACACTGTATGCGTGGTAACACCACCAAAGTGAAGAACATCAAGAAATATTTATTAGCATCCCTGTTTAATGCACCGTCTACGATGAACGGGTATTATCAGGCAGAGGTGAACCATGATATGCCAGGACTGGTAAGATAGGAGGTGCACATGTTTATTTTAAAACTTGCTGGGAAAATATTATTACTGCCGGTATGGCTGATCCTTTTTGTGATCGGACTGGCAGTAAAGATGACAGTACAGACTTATGCGGTTGTCAGAGGGATCCTTGGGTTTATATTCACTTTGTTGATTATAGCGACTGCATACTGTTACCATGACTGGGTACAGGTTGCATTTCTGTTTTCGCTGAGTGTAATTCTGTATCTGATCCTTTTTGCAGGAGTGTTCGTAGATACTGTACTGGACATGACAAGAGAACGCATTATTGATTTTATTATATCGTGAGGAGGATATGAAAATGAGCGAAAACAATGATTATATTCAGTTACCACCACTTAAAAAAGACACACCGTCCGATGTGGTAGCATTTATGTGGGAGTACATAAAAGTACCGGAGGATTCAAGAGAAAAAGTTAAGAATCTGCTTAAAGATGCAAATGAAAATGGCGTAAAATTAAGTCATCAGGCACCAACACTGTATGATGTTGTCCCAAAAGAAGAAATTACTGAATTTGAAGAGCTTATGCGCAAAACCATAGCTGACATTGTATCAGAAGCCAGTAGCATTGCCTGTTGGGTGTATGTGCAGAAATATGTGAAACAGAAAACTCTTGACGAAATGCTACAAGAATTGCCAGGAGCAGGCCAGTTTATCATTGTCATGGATACCTGGTTCGAAAGACTGATGGCGGAATAATGGATGCTATGATAGAATAAAGAAAACGATTTGAAGTGCAAATCGGAATTTGTAGATGCAAGATAACCAAGAGTATTTAATTGACAAGCTATGAATCATTTGCTATCATTGAACGGTATATTAATAAGACAGTTCGTTTGTACCATCCTGTCTCTAAATAAAACCAGGGCTATTATTTTTATAATTTATAATTGGAATTTTTTAGAAAAATAATCTATTAAGGCACGGGTACAGATGGATCCGTGTTTTTTTATGCAATATTAGCAAATGGAGAAAAGGTTTATGTATATTTTAAAAACGGAGGCAAGTTTTGACTCAGCACATTTTCTTGCAGGATACGATGGAAAATGCAGCAATCTTCATGGACATAGATGGAAGATTATTCTTGAAGTTCAAGCTGAGGAACTAAAGGACGACATTCAGCATAAGGGGATGTACGTGGATTTTGGAGAATTGAAAAAAGATTTAAGAGACCTTGCAGACTCAATGGATCACGCATTAATTATAGAAAAGAATTCATTGAAGGAAACTACACTTGAAGCTTTAAAAAGCGAGAATTTCAGAATTATTGAACTTGATTTTCGTCCAACAGCGGAGAATATGGCAAAGTATTTTTATGAAAAAATAAAAAAACTTGGATATAACATGAAAGCTGTAACGGTATATGAAACTCCTGTCAATAGTGCAACTTATATGGAATAATTATAAATAATTTTCTAATCTGAAAGGAGTTGTATATGAGTAAATATGAAGTGGTTGAAAAATTTGTAAGTATCAATGGTGAAGGAACTAAAGCCGGACAACTTGCGGTTTTTATACGTTTTAAAGGCTGTAATCTTAAGTGTAAATATTGCGATACCAAATGGGCCAATGAGCAAGATACACTTTATCAACCCATGACGGAAGAAGAAATACTTGATTATGTTTTATCAACGGGAGTGAAAAATGTCACTCTTACCGGTGGTGAACCATTATTAAGAGACGATATTGAAAAAGTTATAACAGCTCTTGCAGAAAACAATCTGAATGTAGAAATAGAGACTAACGGTAGCATTTTTCTTGACAAAATCCGTAAGCTTCATAAAGAAAATGTAACTTTTACAATGGATTATAAGCTTTCCTGTAGTGGAATGGAACAGTCCATGAATCTAGGAAATTTTGATATTTTAAATAGCAATGATACTGTCAAATTTGTAGTAGGAAGCCGAGAGGATCTTATAAAGACAAAGCAGATTATGGAAAAATATAATCTGTATGGAAAATGTAATCTTTATATAAGTCCGGTATTTGGAATGATAGAACCAGAGGAAATAGTTGATTTTATGAAAGAGAATGTAATGAATGATGTTAATATGCAGATTCAGTTACATAAAATAATATGGTCACCAGATAAAAAAGGAGTCTAACATGGAAAAGCATAAGAAAATAGATACTAAAGCAATCGAATATCATATAGCTGGTATTCTTAAAGCTCTGGGTGATAACCCTGAACGAGAGGGATTAATAGACACACCTAAAAGAGTTGCAAAAATGTACGAAGAAGTTTTTGAGGGAATGAATTATACAAATGAAGAAATTGCAGATATGTTTAACAAAACATTTGCACTTGATAGACTGGAAGAAGAGTTCGAAAACGTGGAATGTAAAAGTCAAAATGGAAATTCTGATATGGTAGTGGTAAAAGACATAGATATTTTCAGTTATTGTGAGCATCATCTTGCACTTATGTATGATATGAAGGTAACGGTTGCCTATATTCCAAAGGGAAGAGTGATAGGTCTTAGTAAGATAGCAAGAATAGCAGATATGGTATCGAAAAGATTACAACTTCAGGAAAGAATAGGAAGTGATATTGCAGATATTATGCAGATGGTTACAGGAGCAGAAGATATAGCAGTACTTATTGAAGGATGTCACAGCTGCATGACTGCAAGAGGAATTAAAAAAACTAACACAAAAACATATACACAAACATTAAGAGGGAGATTTAACAATGAAAGCAATGGTTTTGTTCAGTGGTGGAATAGATAGTACAACATGCCTTGGTATGGCAGTAGAAAAATATGGT
Organism: Eubacterium sp. AF19-12LB; assembly: GCF_003479125.1. Taxonomy (NCBI): domain Bacteria; kingdom Bacillati; phylum Bacillota; class Clostridia; order Eubacteriales; family Eubacteriaceae; genus Eubacterium; species Eubacterium sp. AF19-12LB. The sequence continues at coordinate 12,677 of NZ_QUGP01000009.1, forward strand.
CCAGAAAATGTTATTGCATTATCAATAGCATATGGTCAGAAACATACAAAAGAGATAGAAGCATCAGATAAAATTGTAAAATACTATAATGTAGAACATATTTATCTTGACCTTGCAAAAATTTTTCAATATAGCGATTGTTCCCTATTATCACATTCTGATAAGGAAATACCTAAAGAATCATATAATGACCAGATTAAGAGTACAAATGGTTCACCTGTTTCAACATATGTTCCATTTAGAAATGGATTATTCTTATCAAGTGCTGCCAGTATAGCACTTTCAAAAGGCTGCAGTGAGATATATTATGGAGCACATGCAGATGATGCAGCTGGAAGTGCATATCCTGATTGTAGCAGCGATTTTAATAATGCAATAAATGAAGCGATATATCTTGGAAGTGGAAAACAGATTAAGGTTGTAGCACCATTTATCAATGCAACTAAAGATCAGGTTGTTAAAAAGGGACTTGAGATAAATGTGCCATATAAATACACATGGAGTTGTTATGAAGGTGGAGAAAAACCTTGTGGCAAATGTGGAACATGTATAGACAGAGCTAAAGCGTTTGAGTTAAACGGAATTAAAGATCCGGCAATGGAATAAAAAGGAGAAGAATTATGACAGGAAGAAGCAAAGAAGAGACAGCAGACATAACATTATTAGGTAATCAGAAAACACAGTATCCATGCGATTATGCACCGGAGATGTTAGAGACTTTTGAGAATAAACATCAGGGAAATGATTATTTTGTAAAATTTAATTGCCCTGAATTTACAAGTTTGTGTCCCATAACAGGTCAACCGGATTTTGCCACTGTTACAATATCATATGTACCCAACATTAAAATGGTGGAAAGTAAATCATTAAAACTATACTTATTTAGTTTCAGAAATCACGGTGATTTTCATGAAGATTGTATGAACATAATTATGAAAGATTTGATAAAACTTATGGATCCAAAATACATTGAGGTATGGGGAAAATTTACTCCGAGAGGTGGAATATCAATAGACCCTTACTGTAATTATGGAAAGCCTGGAACAAAATGGGAAGAAATCGCATTTAATAGAATGGCAAATCATGATATGTATCCGGAAAAGGTTGATAATAGATAAGAATAATAGGGAAAATAGTGATATAATGAACCTATCAAAATAAAAATTGAGATAGGAGGATTACATAATGGAACAGGTAGTAAAATTTTAAAAGGAAGCAGAAACATATTATTTGGCAACAGTAGAAGGAGATCAGCCAAGAGTTAGACCTTTTGGAACAGCCCATATTTTTGAAGGTAAATTGTATATTCAGACAGGTAAAACCAAGGATGTTTCAAAGCAGATTCACGCAAACCCAAAGGTAGAAATCTGTGCATTTAAGGATGGAGAGTGGCTCCGTGTGGCTGGAGAACTTGTAGAAGATGACAGAAGAGAAGCAAGACAGTCTATGCTTGATGCATACCCATCTTTACAGAATATGTACTCAGCAGATGATGGTAATACAGAAGTATTCTATTTCAAAAATGCCACAGCTACATTTAGTTCATTTACACATGAACCACAGGAAGTTAAATTCTAATAACAAAGGATTAGTGCTGGAGGTATTATTGTGAAACTTAAGTTAGTAAAAGCAACAAATAAATATCGTAATCAAATTGTAGATATGTTAGATGAGTGGAATAATTCTGGTGAAGAAATTATTCCATATGTAATTGGTCGTTTAGATTACAGTGATTTTGATTACTATTGTAACAATCTGGAAGTAAGAGACACAAGTGAGGGATTAGTTCCTGATTCTACATTTTTTTGCTTAGATGAAGAACGAAACATTGTTGTAGGTGCTGTAAACATTAGACATTATTTAAACGAAGCATTGTTATTAAATGGTGGACACATAGGAGATGGTGTTCGCCCATCAGAGAGAAGAAAAGGGATTGCAACAAAAATGATATCGTTGGCTTTGAAAGAATGTAGAAAGCTAGGAATAAATAAAGTTCTGATGGTTTGTGATAAAGGAAATATTGGTTCGGCTAAAAGCATTGAAAACAATGGAGGAATACTAGAAAACGAAGTCGTGGTTGATGGTGTTGTGGAACAAAGATACTGGATTGATTTGGATAAGGTTCGAAGTGTAGAATGATTGACAAAGAGAATGGAATCTGTAGGAGGGAGTATCATATGATAGGTTTAATAGTAGCTCGTTCAAAAAATAATTGTATTGGGAAAAATGGAAAAATCCCATGGAAAATTAAGGGCGAGCAAAAACAGTTCAAGGAACTTACAACAGGAAATGTTGTGGTAATGGGACGGAATTCATATGATGAAATCGGTCATCCACTCCCAAATAGAGAAACTATAGTTATTTCAAAAAGTAAAAAATATGTTGGAAGAAATATTCATACAGCATCTAGTGTAAAAGAGGCTATCGAGTTAGCGAAAGGAAAGGATGTATATATAGCCGGTGGTTATGGAGTATATAAAGAAGCTATACCATTAGTGGATGTAATGTACATTACTGAAATTAATATAAATATAGAGCAAGGGGATGTTTTTTTCCCAGAATTTGATGAGAATGATTTTGATATAACAATTGAAGAAATGTCTGAGGACAATGAACAGTTTACAAGAAAGATTTATAGACGAAAAGTAGCAGTAAAAAATCGTAATTTTAAGGAGCAAAGATATGAATACTATTGTACAGCTGTTTCCTCTTGAATGTAGCGATAGAGAACAGTTTATTTTGGATAATCAGGAAGCCTTTAATTATGGTGCGATGGAAGAATTTGGACTTAGAGATGACCACTTTGAGGAAGAGGATCAAATCATATCACGGGATACGATTGAGCAGTCCATTGACGGCGGAGAAGCCTACCGTATCGTACTGGACGGTCAAAAAGTCGGCGGCATAGTGATCAAAGTTGACGGCGAAAAAGGTGACCTTGATCTTCTTTTTGTTTCTCCGGCTGTCCATAGCAAAGGTATCGGATATGCTGCTTGGTGTGCTGTTGAAAAACTGTACCCGGAAGTGAAGGTGTGGGAAACGGTCACTCCGTATTTTGAGCAGCGCAACATTCATTTTTATGTCAATCGCTGCGGCTTCCACATTGTAGAGTTTTTTAATAAATATCACCAAGATCCGAATGATCCGGAAATGTGCTCCGAAGAACTGGACGAGCAGTTCCCGGACGGAATATTCCAGTTTGAAAAGGTCATTCGGTAAATTCAAGTTTACAGAACTGAATCAAAAGAGCTCGAAGGAGCTCTTTTTCCTTTTTTATAATAGTATCTGGGACTGTTGTTCCGTTGATAAGATTTTCAAGTTGTTGTGCGACTTCGGCTTGTTTGTTTGGATACAGACGACTATAAGTATTTAAGGTTTGAAAGAATTGTAGAGCAGATGAAACAGGCACAGGGGATCACGGAACAGTTAAAGGCAGAAAATCAGATGGAATGGGTAGCGAGAATGAACAATATGTAATCGTGTGCAAGGGAGATTGTGGATACAGAGATGGTTTATCAATAATGGAAATAAAATGAAGGAGAAAAGGCGGCAGTTTAGAAAGGCTGTTGCCTTTTAGGAATTGTTGTTTATTTGTTGTTTTTTATAAGATATACTATAAAGAAAAGATAGCATTATAGCCAGAGGTGGAATTTATGAACTATAAAATTTTAATGGTTGATGATGATAGAGAATTGCTAAAAATGTTGAATCAATACTTTACATTGAAGAATTATACAGTGATTATTGCAGAAAATGGCATAGAAGCAATGGAAAAGATAAGTGTAAATCCCGATATTATTTTATTGGATGTAAATATGCCGGGAATGGACGGAATTGAAGTGTGCAGAAGAATCAGAGATATGGTTTCCTGTCCGATTATTTTTTTGACTGCAAAAGTAGAAGAACAGGATCGAGTAATGGGATTGTTGTCTGGTGGCGATGATTATGTTTTAAAACCATTCAGTTTGAAAGAATTAGATGCCAGAATTATTGCCCATTTGAAACGTGAGGAACGTTTACATAGAAAAACAGAACAACGGTTTTATGGGGAATTAGTAATTGACTATGCCAGTAAATGCGTACATATTAAAGGAAATGCTTTAGGGCTTACTAAATTAGAATATGAGATTATAGAACTTTTATCCATGAACCCTGAAATGGTGTTTGATAAGGAACGTATTTATGAAAAGATTAGTGGATACGATGCAGAAGGAGATAGCCGAGTGGTGACAGAGTTAATTCGTAGAATTCGTAAAAAAATCAATCAATATACGGAGCATGAATATATTGAAACGATATGGGGGATGGGATATAAATGGACAAAATAAGAAATCTTTCGTTGAGAAAAACTATAGTTTTGTATATGATTGTTAGTTTGATAGTTAGTTTTTATCTTTCAGCATTGATTATGCGAATGGCAGCCACTATACAAGATGACATTTGGTGGAAATATGTAGATCAAGAAAAGTATTTTGAAATGGCAGAAGGTGAAGGTAGAAAGTATTTGACAGATGTTCCGAGACCGAATTCTTATGAAATGAAAAAATTTGATTATCATGTATCAGAGATATGCGATTTCCTTCAGACGTTTACAGTACTTATCGTGTCTGTGGTAGGCAATATCATAGCAGTGTTTCTTTTTTATAAGCATAAATTGAAAAATCCCATTGAAGAATTAGAACTGGCATCACAACAAGTTGGTCGAAATAATTTGGATTTTCATATTACCTATGAAAATAAAGATGAAATGGGAAGATTGTGCAGAGAATTTGAACGGATGAAGGAGCAGCTTGCAGAAAATAACCATCAATTATGGAAAATGATTGAGGAAGAAAAGGCTTTGCGAACAGCGATTGCACATGATATACGTTCTCCACTATCTGTGCTGGAGGGGTATCAGGAAATGCTTTCAGAATATCTCCCTAAGAAAGAGATAAATATGGAGCAAGCCCTAGATATGGTAAATGAAAGCAAAAAACAGATTGAACGTATGGATATATTTGTGGAAACAATGCGAAAGATGAGCAGTTTAGATGCAAGGGAGTTGGTGGCAGAAAAAATTACAAGTAAGCAGTTAGAAACAGACATACGTGCAGAGATGAATGTGTTTGAGAAAAAATTTGGAAAGCAATACGATTTAGAATGTTCGGAAACAGCAGAAAAATTTTCGGGAGATAAGGAAGTGATTTTAGAGGTTATAGAAAATCTTTTGTCAAATGCCTTTCGTTATGCCAAAACAAAAGTGGAAATGGAAGTTCTCCTTACTTATTCTGAATTACAAATCAGAGTAAAGGATGATGGAGTGGGATTTACAGTAGACAAACAAAAGGCAACAGAGCTTTTTTATCAGCAAAATGTGAAAGATAGTTTGAAACATTCAGGAATGGGTATGTATATCAGCAGATTGTATTGTGAAAAGCATGGCGGACAGTTACTTATAGAAAACGAAAAACAGAGTGGAGCTGTAATAACAGCAGTATTTCATCGGATTGCATAAGCAGTCCGATTTTTTTATACTGTTGTCTTTTTGTTGTGATTTATATTTTATGATGTCTATAACAAGGAAAGGAGACAAACGTATGATTGCTATTTTTAAAAGAGAGATTAAGAATTATCTAAAGCGACCGTTATTTTGGGTAGGTATTCTGCTTGTGATTTATGGTGTGTTTAATACGACAAGTCCATATTTAATGACACACTATTTAGGGCAAGGAGAGAAAATTGTCAATGATTATCCTGATACAGTTCGCTTAGGAGATGTTTATGAAGGATATATTCCTGCGAATCCTGAAAAACATCGAGAAATATGGAGTGGACAGATAAAACAAGCACTAATTGATGAATTAGAAATGTCTGATTTAGAGGCACAATCCGTAATGAGCGAACTTGTTGATATGGAGTTAGAAGAAGCATTCGTATATCTGGAGGAAAAATATGATTGGTATAGTGCAAGATATATGTACGAAGATAGTGCCTATTACAAAGGAACATCAGAAGAAATCAACGCATATCTGAACGAAAAAATGAAAAATAAGACGTTTTCTTTTTATTACTCAAGAAAATTTGCTGATTTTGCAGGGTTGTTTATGTGTTTTTTTGCAACAATTATGTTAGCGGTTCTGTTTTTACAGGATACGAAAAAGCATACTTATGAATTGCTTCACACGAAACCGATCACTGCCGGAAAGTATGTATTGGGAAAAGTAAGCGCAGGATTTGCAATTTGTTTGATTGCTCTGACTATTATAAATCTATTATTTTGGGCATTGTGTGTTATTTATACAAAAGACAGTGGGTTTGAAGTGCGGTTCTGGGATTTTATAGTTTCTACTGTACTTTATATACTTCCCAATATGCTGATGATTGTAAGTGTATATACATTGATTTCACTCCTATTTAAAAATCCACTTCCGGGAGTGCCACTTCTGATTCTTTACATGGTATATTCCAATATGGGCGGAAGAAATGCGGAAGGAGTTTATGGATATTGGGGAAGACCTTTTGCGATTATGGTTCGATTCCCTGATCAGCTTTTCGATACGACACCGCCACCAATGGCATTTTTAAATCAGAGTCTACTTATTTTAGCATCTGTAGTGATTATTCTGATTTCAATACAGATTTGGAAGAGGAGGCGGATGTAAATGAAGAAGGAAATGAAGATTGTTCTGCCGTTTTATAAGATTGCTTATGCAGTATCTTTTGTTGTGATTTTAAGCTTGATACGTGGGGTTGTATTCACAAATGAAATAGGACTTTCCATTGAGGCACCTTTTGCTATATTGACTGCTGTTTTTTGTGCGGACACTTATGTGCAGGAAATTACAAGCAAGAGATCAGAAATCCATAGGCTGTATCCAATAAGAAAGAGAATTTGCTCCATCATGCAGCGAATAATGATACAGGAAGTTTTTTTATTACTGCTTGCTGTTTTAGGTTACGGATTGTTTTTTGTGTTTCAAAAACCGGTCACACATCCGGCAACAGAAAGTGAAATACTTCAGTTTATTGCCTATTTTTTAGCGATTGTAGTAACCATTTTCTTTTGGGGAATATTGGTCAATACATTGTCTATGCTTTTTCGCAATATGTGGATGGGGATTGGAAGTTGTCTTTTGATATGGGTAGCAACAAATTCCACGGGAGGAGATAAATTTTTTGGGGCATGGAATCTGTTTTCCTATGCTTTCAGAGACATAGAAAATACTGCTGATGTTACATGGCTACAAGGGAAAGCCTTGTGTATTGGTATTGGATTGATTTTATTGGTAGTATTGCCGAAAATAGTTAGAAAGAGAGGGTAAGTTTATGAGTATTCATATTGAGGATTTAACAGTAAGATTTAAAAATGGTGTGACAGCAATCAATCATGCGAATTTAAATATACCGAATGGAATTTTCGGATTATTGGGAGAAAACGGAGCAGGAAAGACAACTTTGATGAGGGTTTTAACTACTGTACTTAAACCTACAAACGGAACGGTCACATTGGACGGGATTTTATATAGTGAAGGAAACTATGAAAAAATTCAGAGAAAAATAGGGTATCTGCCACAGGAAATTGAACTTTATCCTAATTTGACTGTTCAGGAGTGTTTAGAGTATATGGGTGATTTGGCAGGTGTTCCAAAAGCAGAGTGTAAGAAACGAATAGAATATTATTTGAAAAAGACCAGTCTTGCAGAACACCGGAAAAAGAAAATGAAACAGTTGTCAGGCGGTATGAAGCGACGGGTAGGATTGGTGCAGGCGCTTTTAAATGAACCGGAATTTTTAATTGTGGATGAGCCAACTACCGGTTTAGATCCGGAGGAACGTATTCGCATCCGCAATTTGTTAGTAGATTTTTCTGAAAACAGAACGGTTTTGTTTTCAACTCATGTGGTAGAAGACTTAGCTGCCACCTGCAATCAGCTTGCAATTATGCATAAAGGTCGATTTCTGTATGCGGGTTCTATGAAGAATTTGACAGAAGAAGCACAGGGGAAAATCTGGATTTGCAAAGTACCTGATGAGAGAAAAGCAAGAGAAGTGGAACAGAAGTATCGTATTACATCAAAACAGTATGTTGAGGGGGGATTGCAGTTAAGAGTGATTTCTGAAATACAGCCAGAATTGGAGTGTATGTCAATTCCTGCAACGTTGGAAGATGCTTATATTTATGTGACGAATCAATACGAGTAGATAAAGCACCATCTGATGCTTTACTACCAGTTGCACGTTGTTCGCTTTGAATATTTGTGGAGAAAAAGTATGTATTATTTTGGCTTTCTATAAAACCTATAAACCAGCCATTTATATCCTGCCCGTTCACTCGTCCGGTTCCGGTTTTTCCATAAATTCTCCATTTTCAGAGGCGGTAAGATGGATGGAATTTTTGACGGCATGAATATTAGCAGGAGTAAAGTTGAAGTTGTTTCGATATAAATTTTTCAAAAGTTCAACTTGTTCTACTGGTGAAATCTTTAAGGATGACTGCATCCAGTAGGAAGAGAAATCTCCGGATATATTTTCATTGCCATATCCTATTTGCTGAAGGTATGAATTTATAGTGGAAGCTCCGAGCTGCTTGTCGATTGATTCAAAATACCAGTTTGTATATATATTTTAAAAGGTATATGATTAAGAAAAACGGCAGGAGGTATCTGAATGAAAGCACATAAATATTGGTCTATCGGTGCACTGATTACAATGCTTGGAACTTTTTATACAGGTTATAAGGAATCAAAAGAAGGCCATAAGTACTTTGCAGCAAGTTCTTTGCTTTGCATGATTATGGCTATTTATACAGGACACAAGATGATTTCTGGTAAAAGTAGGAAGAAAAAAGAAGTTTCAGTAGAGAGTATTGAAGATTAAAAAACAAAATATTTTAATAAATAACGCCGGTGCGGGATTTTTGATATCCAGTACTGGCGTTATTTATTCTACAGGGGCTTGGGGGTGTAGCCACCAAATATACTATTCGTTTTCTGCTTCAGCAAGTTTGTTAAGAATCCACTCCCGATTGATAACAATATCCTCATCATCTCGGAGATCTTTGAAATCAGTGCAGTGTGAAGAAGCAAATTCATACATATCGTCAATGTCAACTGCACCAGTGGTCTCACCCTTATTAATGATTACAAGAATATTTGTTCCGTCATCGTCGACAGCAAAGCGCAGTTCATCAAATTCTTCATCAGGATTATTTTCGAGAAGAGAATCTGTCGCAAGTAATTTAACAAGTTCCATTATCCTGTCATCTTTACCTGCATCAAAAATCTGTATCTTTTCAACGAGCTGATTTGGTGACGTTACGATTCGGGATAAATATTTTTCAGTACGAAAATCAAACAAAGCATTTTCACCATAAAACATTTCATATGTCTTTTCTACTTCTGATTCAGAAACCAGATAAATCATGATAAGATCTTCCATCTGGTGATAGAGTGTAGGATAGTTTAAACGAAAGGTCTCTCCACAGCTCGGGCAAGTATAAAGGAAAATAGATTTATTAAGTACCTTCTCTTTCATTTCAGGATCCAGTGCAGTATTAATACTGTCCCAGAGCTCAAAATCCCCCTCATGATGGCAGGAAGGACAAGTTACTTTTTCAATATGATGTCTTGACATAAATGTTCCTCCTTTCAGTGAGATAAATCTATAGTTTTCTTATTGTAGAATGCGCTTATCCTTTATTATTTTGCCAGGAAATTACTCTGAATCTCCATCGGCATATGATAAGCCTGGCCTCGTTTTGTCAGGCTGTATAATTTAAAGCTCATTAGTTCCGGAGTCGCATTCAATGAACTGCAGAGTCCGAAATAATCCAGGTCCTCGTTCTGAACCATATCTTCGATTTTCTCATCTTCAATCAGCAGATCGGCAGCAAACAGATTGGCCTGGTATTCTGTATTATCCGTCATATTGTAGAGTGTATCATCTTGCATCGGAGCCATTTTCAGCTGGGAACGATGCAGGATGATATGCCCTAATTCATGGGCGGCAACGATCATCTTTTCTTCTTCTGAAAGGAAACTGCTGATCATGACATAGATCGTCTTGCAGCTCATAAAACAATATCCTTTCAGTGTCTTATATCTGGAAGTTTCCCCGACAACAATGTTCATCTGATCCATGATCTCAAATGGATCTCGGGTTCCATATTTCTTGATTAATTTCTTTGTTTCTGTATATATGTAAGTGTTTCTCAAATAAATCACCTCAAAAGTAAAAAATAAAAGGGCAGAAATATCCTTGTAACTATAAGGTAACAGATTAGGTGTACAATAATCCCGCCTTCTATTATTTTTCCTCTTGGTTTTTCAGATATTTTTTCGGTGTAAATTTCTTTGCACGTCTTTTGGAATCCAGATAAAGGCTCTGGATCTCATCCATAAAAGCTATTTTATCTTCGTCTGTCAGTGATCCACCGGCAAACATAGCTGCAGCCTGTTCCAGAATCTGCTGAGCCTGTCTGGCACCACGGTTACCAAACTGTTCGGATGCTTCTGTGATAAAAGCTTCATTCTCACTCATGAGATAAGAAACGTCACACTGTAATGCATCTGCCAGTTTCTGATACAGAACATTTTGTTTTGGAAAACGTCCTTCTACTTCCCAGGATCGAATGGTCCTATATGAAACACCAACCATACTGGCCAGTTCCTGCTGACTCATCTTTTTTTCTTTTCTTAATGATCTTACTTTTTCACCGAATGTCATAAACATACCTCTTTCTAAGCCTTGTCTTATAAGTTTCATTAGCCGCTTCAAGGCAAAACGGGAAATGTGTCTCCTAAAAAATAAAAATTAATCTTGACAAAGGGAAATATATCTCCTATAATGTGAATCACAGATAAGGGAAACATCTTTCCTATAAGATACACAATATTTCCTCTTTTGTCAATGGATATGTGAAATGAATTTCCTGTAATTCAATGAAAACAGGAAGGATAGACAATCATTGATAGTCAAAATGGGATACATGTTACAAAAAGAGGAAAGACGTATGGGAGGTGGCAATGTGAGTCAGGATCAGACTTCTATTATCTGTATTGATCTGAAGTCCTTTTATGCTTCTGTAGAATGCGTAGAACGTGGGCTGAATCCATTTAAAACAAACCTGGTGGTTGCAGATCCGACCAGATCAAAGTCAACAATCTGCCTGGCAATCACTCCGGCTATGAAGTCTCTTGGCATCAAGAACCGGTGCCGGATCCATGAGATACCGGATTGTGTGAAGTACATTACAGCCATGCCGAGGATGCAGTTGTACATGGATTATTCCGCAAAGATCTATGGAATCTATCTGCGGTATGTCTCAAAAGAAGATATCCATGTGTACAGTGTTGATGAGTGTTTTATTGATGTGACAAACTATCTGCAGCTTTATCATCTCACTGCAAAAGAAATGGCGATAAAGCTTATGCAGGCAGTCATGGAGGAAACTGGCATCACTGCAACTGCAGGTGTGGGAACCAATCTGTATCTTGCTAAGATCGCAATGGATATCGTAGCAAAGCATGTGGATGACCATATTGGAATCCTGGATGAATTCTCTTACAGAGAGCAGCTATGGGATCATAAACCATTAAGTGACTTCTGGAGGATTGGATCCCGGACTGAAAAGAAACTGGCTGGTTACGGGATCCATACGATGGGCGATATCGCAATGGCTTCTTTAAGATCCGAAGACTGGCTGTATAAGATGTTTGGGATTGATGCAGAGCTGTTGATCGATCATGCATGGGGATATGAAACGTGCCGGATGAGTGACATCAAGAACTATCATTCGGAGGAACACAGCCTTTCAAATGGTCAGGTGCTGATGCGAAATTATTCTTTTGACGAAGCACTTGTGATCGTAAGGGAAATGACAGATAATCTGGTCCTGGATCTGTTTGAAAAAGGACTGGTAACAAGCTCTCTCACCTTATGGATCGCCTATGACCACAGGTATGAGCATGAGGCATCCAAAGGAACCGTAAAACTCGAAAGAGAAAGTAACAGTTCCAAAAAGATCATAGATGCAGTGGAAGATTTATATCTCAGGATTGCAGACAGATATACCGGAATCCGAAGAATCGAGGTGTGTGCGAACAGGGTTGCTCCTGAAAGTTATGTGCAGTACAGCCTGTTTGATGATCCCAAACAGACTGATAAAGAACGGCATTTACAGGAAGCAGTATTGAATGTAAAGCAGCGTTATGGAAAGAATGCGATCATGCGTGGATCCAATCTGCTGGAGTGTTCCACCTATAGAGAACGCAATGAACAGGTTGGAGGACACCGTGCTTAGAGGAGGTGCGAATAGTGCTGGCAAGTGCATATCAACCGTATTTATATTTACCAAGACCGGTTTCCAGGAGACATCCCATGGATGTAGGACGCAGGGCAAAACAGTTTGCTCCATTTGCGGCACTTCGTGGACTGGATGAAACGATCCGGCAACAGGAAATCATTTACGAACCAAAAAGAGATTTATCTGAGGAAAAGAAAAATGAGCTGGATATGAAATTAAGGATCCTGGTATATGGAATGAAGATACAGGCAACTTATTTTCAAAAGTCATGGAAGAATCCATCCGTTGGTCAGTACCATACATTATCTGGAACCGTAGAATTTTTTGATCCATCAGTCCACTTACGGATTGATGATACCGAGATCCAGATCCAGGACATCTGTGATCTGACTGGTGATGTATTTGAAACTATTGAAATATCATGTTAATTAATCACAGCGGAATTTTTTATACCGGAAAGAGTGTGTGGTAGCTGGTGGAAGGATAAAAAAAGATGCACAGATCGACAAAGCAGATCTGATCAGAATAAAAATCGTGCTGTTCGTGCAGCTTTGGCACTTACGGAATGGATGGCATGATGCTCATAAGGCGGATTTGATTTCCCTTTGGTCCGTTGAGTAATAAATGGAGAAATATCTTATTGCTTAAAGGAGGAAGCCTATATGGGATCAGGTGCTATTAAATGGCATGTACACTGCTCTGTATGTGGAGCATTTATTGAAAAGAGCGCACAAAGCGATTCAGAAGTGGAGTGCAAAAAATGTCGCAGTACATTGGAAATATTTGTAAAGGATGATATGGTGTCGGTTCGTCCGATCCATATACGAGATGAACAATTAAAGTCCAGGATGCGGACGTATTCCCGAAAGATGATGAATCAGGGATCATAACAGAATAGAATGAGCTGTCTGTAGTAAGCGTTGAATTTGGCAGGAACCATCAAGAACGCACCAGACAGCAAGAGTTTGTCAAGGAGCTGAACCTGACTGGAATCACTAAGAGCCCGGCAAAACATTTACGGATACACTGCAAGATCAGAAGTATTTTCTGGTTTTGGAGATTGTTGAAGTATTTGTTTTGTCGGGCTTTTTTGATGTATTTCAAAAAATTTTTAAATTTTTTGTCGTACCCCACTGTAAAACAGGCTCTCAGCGTTTCGTTATATAGAGGTTGAATTCTCTTCTGCAAAAATAATTGCAGAGAGAGATTTTGATAATATGGCGCAAAGGAGGAAGTAAAGATGACTGAAATCGAATACCAGGAATTTGTAAGGCATTGTCCTTACGATGCTATGGGCGATTATTCCATGTTTCGCAAAGAGCAAACAGAGAATGAATCAGAAGATGCACATAGCAACTGAATAAGCCAGGCAATCTGGCAAACTTAATCTAAACGCAGATACATGCGTTACAAAGGAGTCGCGGACTCCCGTCCAAAAAAAACGGGTGAGTTCGTGACCTCTTGTGCTGCAGTTCTTTATGTCTGTGCAGGAATTTTATAAAAGATGGAATGGACCACCCGGAGCCGAAAGGCAGAAAGGTGGTCTTTATGTTGACATTAAAAGAACTGAAAAAAATCGTGAAAGTTGCTGATGTGGAGAAGAGAATCCCAAGCGTGAAATCCTTGAAGGAACACAAAGTTGTAGTAAAGGAAATGATCAATGCAGATACAACAATCTCTGTTTATGATCACGGATATGTACTTTATACAGCAGGAAATCAATCAACCGTATTTCCACTTCATAGTTGTGATGACTATGAATATGTGAGTGTAACTGGCGATAACAAGGAATTCAATAAAGAGTTCTTTGATAATGAAAACTGGTATATCCGTCTGCTGATAGAGGCTGAAGACCGTATGGCATACAGCCAGAGCAAAATCAGCACCAATCATGGTGTATTTTCTAACAGCGATGTTACAGATGATGCGGAGATTATGAGAGGATCTTCAAAAGATTTTGTTGACGATGTTATCGACAGAGAAATTCTGCATGCGCTGATCAAGGAATTGACAGAGAGGCAAAAGATGGTACTCAATCTGGTTTATTTCGAGGAAATGCGTCAGCAGGATGTTGCAGATTATCTGGGAATCAAACAGCAGAGTGTAAATGACCTCCTGAACAGGGCATTAAAAACGATGAAAAAAAAGGCGGAAAACGAAGAATTTTAAAAAAATTTCAAAAAATTGAATTAGACCACTGTAAAACAGGCTCTGAGCGTTTCGTTATATGAAGGGTTTGCATAGAACACCTTCATGTACCTTGAAAAATGAATAGCCTGCCCGGAGTGATATTTGGTTTGAACATGCATAGAGCGAAAAGCTGCGTGTCTGCCAGAAGAAAACGTATCAGAGATGGAAACTGATATAGGAACGGATCCGGGAAAGAAAACAGGAAAACGCTTAAATCTTAAATCAAAATAAAATGTCTGAATCTAAAAAGAGGATGACAGTAGAAATCATGTGGCGGTATTTGTGACAAACAGGTACCGCCATATATTTGTGCTGTTATCTCAGCTTGTGCTGACTGTCCCAAATAGCGCAAATTTCAGGAAAGGAGGCGATCATCTTCGTATAAAAGATAATATGCAGAAACTAACAGATAACCATACACAAAAAAATCAGAAAGGAAGGATTTAAGAGAATGAACGTGAAAAAGAAAGCACGCAGGGTGATGTCCGGTTTACTGACTGCAGTAACGGTTCTATCGACGGTACTCTCTCCCGCTGTTGCCTATGCTTCTGATGATGCCGGATCTGTAAAAAAGATTCCGTATTATGAGGAGATCAAGGATCAGTTGGATGAAGATGAAGTGGTAACTGCAAAGGATTATGAGATCAAGGTTGGAGACAATTTCGATGTAAAGAGTGATTATACCGGTCTTACGATCCAGGATGACAGCAAAGTAAAAGTTATATTTCAGGAAGCAAAAGATACGGACGGGAATGATTTTTCTACCGATTATGCCAATTCCTATAAGGCAGTCTATTATGTAGAACCACAGACAACGGATCACCCAACCTACCAGATCAATCGAAAGATCGTGGTAAAAGAAGCGGATCAACAGAAAGATTCGCAGTCAGAAAGTTCTTCTGATCAGGATGCTGGTTCTTCCGATAAGACAGAAACAGAGGATTCGGAGGCTGACTCGTCTACAGAGGAAACTGATGCTGCTGACACGGAGAGCAAAACAGAACTGACAGAAAAAGAATTTGATGCAGAAATCGAAGCAACGGAGGATCAGGAGACCGTTGATCCGGAAACAGGGATCACACTCTCAGAGGTTATGCAGGAAGCTGTTGACCAGGAAATTGCTCTTGCAGATCTTGAAGCAGGCGAAAGTATTACTTTTGATATGCCAATGATGCTTGCTTCCGGTGAAACAGGAACAAAATCAGTCACAGTTACAGCCGGCTCCTGGTACTATTACGCAGACTATGGATTAGGTTCTTATCTGACTTGTCCATATTATGTGAAATGGGGAAGCATCAATGCGACAGCATACTGTGTTGAACCATCGAAAAAAGGACCGGGAAATGGAACTTATACGATCCAGAAACTTGCCGATGGAAAGACACTTGCAAAGGTCTGCTATTACGGAACAAAAGCAAGTGATGAGAATGGTTTCTTCGATGAGAAACATCCGGATTTTCCGGCAGGAAAGAGATTCATCATTACCCATCTTGCAGCAGCTTATGCAAATGGATCCAGTGACTGGGCATCCGGAACTAATGCAACAGGAAAGAACCTGGCAATGGAGCTTTACAATTATTGTGTAAATATGCCGGACATTCCGTCTGTAGATATGAGCTTTTCCGAATCTAATGTAAAGGCTTATGTGGAAGGAAACAGCCAGCGAACAAGTGTGATAACATTCAAAGCGGATAAACTGCAGACGGTTACTTTCAAGCTGCCGAAAGGTGTAAAACTTGTAAATGTGACAACCGGAAAAACAAGTGCTGCAGGGGCTAATGTGGAGATTTCCGGTGGTACAAAGTTCTATCTGACAGCACCACTTAATCAGGCAGAAAATGTCAGTGCTACTTTCTCTTCTAAGATGAAAGGAAGTATTGATAAGGAATATTCAGCCTATAAGATCACAACAGGATCTGGGACACAGGACCTGGCTCTTGTTTTCGGTGAAGGTGTCGGAAATGAGAAATATGTGGATTTTAAAGTAACCTGGACAAAAGAATGCAAAGTATCCATTGTAAAGAAAGATCAGGATACAGGAAATGCACTGGCTGGTGCAGTGTACGGGATCTATTCCGATGCTGCATGTACAAAGCTGATTGCAGAGATGCCTGCAACTGATCAGAATGGTGCTTCACAGCTCACAATGGAGAAAACACAGGAAGTTGTTTATCTGAAAGAAATCTCTGTTCCAACAGGGTATCAGATCGATACAAAGTCTTATAATGTGACTCTTGCTATCGGAAAGACAACGACCAAAAATGTAACAGACAAACGTGTAAATGCAAAGATCAACATTGCAAAACAGGATGCTGAGACAGGGAATGCAGCACAGGGTGATGCAACGCTGGAAGGTGCAGTATATGGCCTTTATGCAAGGGAAGATATTGTTCATCCGGATGGAAGAACCGGAACGATCCATAAGAAAGACAGCCTGATCACATCCCTGACAACGGATAAGAATGGCGAAGCTTCTGTATCGGATCTCTATCTTGGAAAGTATTATCTGAAAGAGCTTAGTGCTCCGGTGGGATACGTACTGGATCCGACAGAACATGAGGTGGACTGTACTTACGAAGGTGCTACTGTTCCGACAGTAGAAAGAACTTCTGTATGTAAAGAAACTGTCATCAAACAGCCATTTCAGATCATCAAGGCAGCAAACAACGGAAAGACCGATGCAGATCTTCTGCAGGGAGTTGGTTTTTCAGCATGGCTTGTCAGTGATCTGAAAGTAAAAGCAGATGGAAGTTACGATTTTGACTCAGCCAGACCAGTTGTACTGACTGCAGATGGCCAGGCAGAAATGTTTACCGATGAAAAAGGATATGCAAGATCGATTCCGCTTCCATATGGAACTTATGTGGTAAGAGAAACCACAAGCAAACACAACTATGCACCGGTCGATGATTTTGTAGTGAAGATCACAGAGAATCATCCGGATACACCACAGACATGGCGAGTGCTTCTGGATAAGGAATTCAAAGCAAAATTAAAGATCATCAAAAAGGATGCAGAAACACAGAAATCTGTACTCCTGGCGAATACTGAATTCAAGGTATATGACCTGGATAATCAGAAATATGTGGAACAGACAACATCCTATCCAAAGCCAACGGTACACAAATCTTATTTCACAAATGAAGAAGGATACCTGGTACTGCCAAAGAATCTGAAACCTGGTAACTACAGGATTGAGGAAGTGACGGCACCCGATGGGTACACAATATCCAAAAACTATGTGACAGTTGCAGTTGATACAGATACTGCTTATCTGACCGATCCTGTCACAGGAGATGCAGTCATTGATGTGGAATATACCAATGCCCCGGTCAAAGGTCAGTTAAAGATCTATAAACAGGGTGAAGTGTTAAAGGGATTTGATAAGGAATTCCAGTTTGAAATGGCTGGACTTGCAGGTGCTGAATTTGAAGTCTATGCGGCAGAGGATATTTATACTGCCGATCATCAGGTAGGTGCAGATGGACAGAGAACTCTGTATTTTGCAAAGGATGCACTGGTAGCAACCGTCACAACGGATGCAGATGGTTATGCAACCGTAAAGAATCTTCCACTTGGCAGGTACTATGTTAAAGAGAAGAATGCACCGGACACTTATGTGTTAAATACTGTGCCGGAAAATGTCGAATTTGCTTATGCGGATCAGGATACTGCAGTGATCGAGAAAGAAATCTCTGTCACAGATGAACGACAGAAAGTGTCGATTACGGTCGAAAAACAGGATGCTGAGACAGGCAATACAGTAGCCGGAGCAGTGTTCGGTATTTACAATGCAAAAGACATTCAGACGAAAGATGGAAAAGTGATCGTCAAAGCAGATACTCTTTTACAGGAAATGACTTCTGATGAAAAAGGTCAGGCAGCATGTACACTGGATCTTCCACTTGGAAGCTATTATGTAAAAGAACTGAAAGCACCAGATGGATTCGTATCTTCGGATGAAGTACTGAGATTTGATGCTTCTTATCAGGGGCAGGATGTACAGACAGTAACATTAAAATCCGTAAAGAAGAACCAGCCAACAACTGTTGAGATCACAAAATCAGATGCAACAACCGGTGTAGAACTGGATGGAGCTTATCTGAAAGTAACGGATAAAGATGGAAATGTAGTAGATAGCTGGAGATCTTCCAAAGATGCACCGCATGTGATCAAATATCTGAAAGTGGGTGAGACTTATACCCTACATGAAGAGTTTGCACCACATGGCTATCTGGTAGCCAATGATGTGACATTCACAGTCAAAGATACCGGAGAGGTTCAGAAAGTGGAAATGAAGGACGAGGTACCGGTTGGTGAACTGATCATCAACAAAAAAGGAGAATTCCTGGATTCTGTTACACTGGCCGATAAGGTCAAAGGTGTGGTGGAACACATTTTCAACTATGTAACCGGAAAGCTGACAGATGTTACGTTTGAAGTCTATGCTGAGGAAGACATTAAGGCTGCCGATGGCGTCAGTGACGATTATTATAAAAAGGATGAACTGATTGCAACGATCAAGACAGATGAAACCGGTATTGCAAAACTGGAAAATCTTCCACTTGGGAAATACTACGTGAAGGAAACAGGAACTGCTTACGGTCATGTGCTGGATGGTGAGATCCGTCATGTAGATCTGACTTACGTGGATCAGAATACACCGGTTGTAGTCTATGACAAAGACTGGCAGAACAACCGTCAGAGAGTAGAAGTCAGTGTACTTAAGAAAGAAAAAGATTCTGACCGTACACTGGAAGGTGCTATCTTTGGATTATTTGCCAAAGATGACATTAAGTCTGAGACAACTGGTAAAGTCCTGATCGAAGCCGATGAGATCATTGAGCTGAAATCTACAGATGAAGAAGGAAAGATCACATTTGTTGCAGATCTTCCAATAGGAGCAACTTATTATGTAAAAGAGCTCTATGCACCAGACGGATTCGTAACCAACGATGAAGGAAAAGAATTTACGTTTGAGTATGCAGGTGAGGATCAGCCGACTGTAACCTATGATTTTACCTTTGAGAATCAGCCAACCATTGTAGAATTTACCAAATCCAGTCTGACAACCGGAAAAGAACTTCCAGGATGTAAGCTGAAAGTGGTAGATGCTGATGGAAATATCGTGGATGAATGGACTTCCGGTAAAGAAGCACATGTGATCCGTGAGCTGACTGTCGGAAAAGAATACACACTGGTTGAAACAAAACCTGCTGATGGTTACGTGACAGCTGAAAGCGTGAAGTTCACGATCAAAGATACTGCCGATGTGCAGAAAGTTGAGATGAAGGATGATGTAACGAAGGTGAAAATCTCCAAACAGGATATCGCCGGAAAAGAACTTCCGGGAGCGAAACTCACAATCCTTGATCAGGATGGAAAAGTTGTGGAAAGCTGGACCAGTACAGAGAAAGCACATTACATCGAAATGCTTCCGATCGGAAAATACACTCTCCGTGAAGAAACAGCACCGGATGGCTATCTGGTTGCAAAAGATGTGGAATTCGAAGTAAAGGATACCAGTGTAGTACAGCATGTAACCATGGTGGATGAGGAAAAACCGGCAGAAAAGACACCGGAAGGTGGAAAACCTGTCAGTGATTCACCAAAGACTGGGGATAACACCAATCTGTGGCTGTGGTTTATGCTTCTCGGCATTGGTGCGACTGGTACAGGAGCCCTTGCATTTATGAGAAAAAAGAAACAC
The DNA here is from genome assembly GCF_003479125.1 of Eubacterium sp. AF19-12LB. NCBI lineage: Bacteria > Bacillati > Bacillota > Clostridia > Eubacteriales > Eubacteriaceae > Eubacterium > Eubacterium sp. AF19-12LB. Next base: position 32,863 of record NZ_QUGP01000009.1, read on the forward strand.
TAATTAAATAAGAATGAGCGTTCATGGAAACCGAAAGGAATCTGTGGACGCTTTTTTAGATGGGAGAAACCATGAGAAATATCATTATTTTTGTTGCTCTTCTGGGAGCAGCGGCAATATTTACAGTTTTGTATTGTCTCATTGCTGCCGGAAGTCAGGCAGAGAAAAAACTGACAGAAATCATGAGAAAAGAGGAAGAACAGAATGAAGACTAATAAAGATCTGATCATAGAACCAAATGCAGCTATTGAGGGAAGAAAGTACAGCGAAGAAAAGCCATGGTCCTGCAAGTACTGTTACTGGTGGGGAGGCAAAAAGAAAGGCTGTAGCTTGAAACAGTGCCACTATCTGCTTCCGGAAAAGAAAAAAGCAGTAAAAACAACACCATGTGGTGGCTGTCCGTATGGAAAACATGTTCCATGCATCGGATATTGTATTGCCCGTCTTTATTCTGAGATGAAAGGAAAGAAAGGACGTGGGTAATTGCAGGAAGAAGTAAATCAGAAAGTGATCAGCCTGAGCATCCAGGGAGTCAAGATCACTGCCAGTGTGCTAAAAGCAGCCCTTCGGAAGTTCCTGGAAATGGACAACCGCAGGAAACAGAAAGCAACGCAGGTGAAAATGGCAGAAAAGACCGGACGGGCTCAGGAGAAAGGAAGGGAAAAAGCCCGAAAAAAGATTGAAAAGAAAAAGCCGCATGGAAAGCAGACCATCAAGCAGCTGAATGCACAGGGAGTACAGCTTTCCAACTTAAAGATCACAGATGAAAATATCAAATCCTTTGACCGTGTGGCAAGAAAATACGGCATTGATTACAGCTTGAAGAAAGAAGTTGGTGCTGATCCACCGAAATATCTGGTCTTCTTTAAGGCAAAAGACGTGGATGTGATGACAGCGGCTTTCCGGGAATATGCCGGAGTAGAACTGAAAAAGAAACAGGTGAAGAAACCATCTGTCAGAAAGAAACTGCAGAAATCTGTAGAAAGAAAAGCAAAGCACCGCCAGCGTGTGAAGCAGAGACAAAAATCCAGAGGTCAGGAACGATGATTAGGGAAAAATTACAGAAGATCCAGGTCAAACGGCTGGTGATCTTAAATCTCCCATATTTCTTTATCTTCTATGTAGCAGATAAAGGCTCCTGGCTGTACCGGCATTGCCTGGGAGAAAGCATGGTCCAGAGACTTGGCGTGATGTTAGTCAATTTCCGACTGGCATTTTTAAGCTGGCTGCCAAGTGTCGCTTTGCAGGATCTTACAGTAGGTGTTCTGGTTGCAAGTACATTAAAGCTGGTGGTCTACTATCGTTCTAAAAATGCAAAGAAGTTCCGGCAGGGTGTGGAGTATGGATCTGCAAGATGGGGAAATAGAAAAGATATCGAACCCTTCATGGATCCGGTTTTTGAAAACAATGTCATCCTCACAGAAACGGAACGTCTGACCATGAACAGCAGACCAAAAGCACCAAAGTATGCCCGAAATAAGAATGTGATCGTCATCGGTGGTTCCGGATCCGGAAAGACAAGATTCTATGTGAAGCCCAACCTTATGCAGATGACGGATCACGTATCCTATGTGGTCACTGATCCGAAGGGTACTATCATCGTCGAATGCGGGAAGATGTTGGTAAATGGAGGATACCGGATCAAGGTATTAAATACGATCAACTTTAAAAAGTCCATGCATTACAATCCGTTCCATTATATCCGGAGTGAAAAAGACATCTTGAAGCTGGTCAATACCATTATCGCAAATACCAAGGGTGAAGGCGAAAAATCAACGGAAGATTTCTGGGTGAAGGCCGAACGTCTTTTGTATTCTGCACTGATCGGATACATCTGGTATGAGGCACCAGAGGAAGAACAGAACTTTTCTACTCTGTTGGAATTTATCAATGCCAGTGAGACCAGGGAGGATGATGAAGAATTTAAAAATGCAGTGGATGAATTGTTTGAAGAGCTGGAAGCAGAAAATCCAGAACACTTTGCAGTAAGGCAATATCGCAAGTACAAGCTTGCTGCCGGCAAAACTGCAAAATCGATTTTGATTTCCTGTGGTGCCAGACTTGCACCATTTGATATTCAGGAACTAAGAGAAATCATGTCCTATGACGAGATGGAACTGGATATGATCGGTGATCAGAGAACAGCTATGTTTGTCATCATCAGTGATACAGATGACACATTCAACTTTGTGGTAGCAATCATGTACACCCAGCTCTTTAACCTGCTTTGTGATAAAGCGGATGATGAGCATGGAGGCAGGCTTCCCTATCATGTACGACTGCTTCTTGATGAGTTCAGCAATATCGGACAGATCCCAAAATTCGACAAATTGATTGCTACGATCCGAAGCAGGGAAATCTCCGCTTCTATCATTTTGCAGTCACAATCTCAGCTGAAAACAATCTATAAGGATGCGGCTGAGACGATCACGGGTAACTGTGACACCGTTCTTTTCCTGGGTGGAAAGGAAAGTTCCACACTGAAGGAAATATCAGAAACCCTGGGAAAGGAAACCATAGATCTTTACAACACATCAGACACTAGAGGCAGCAACCGGTCCTATGGGCTGAACTATCAAAAGACTGGAAAAGAACTGATGAGTAGAGATGAGCTGGCGGTCATGGATGGAGAAAAATGTATCTTACAGCTTCGAGGAGTCCGGCCGTTTTTAAGCAACAAATATGACATCACAAAGCATAAACGGTACAAGGAACTTGCCGATTATGATAAGAAAAATGCTTTTGATGTTGAAAAATATCTGAATCATAATCTGACATTTTCAAAAGATACAGAGTTTGAGATGTTTCGGATTGATGTAACAGAGGATGAAATAAGACAAATTGAAATCATTAATTAAGAAAATTTCTATGTTACCAAAGTGGAAACATAGGAAAACCATGCTGGTTCTTTCTTTTTTAATGGTATCATTATATGATATGAATGAAAGAGAGGTAAGAAGTATGGCTTTAAATGATAACATTAAAAAAATCAGAGAAGAAAAAAAATATACACAACAACAACTTGCCGATAAACTGTACGTATCACGACAAACTGTATGCCGATGGGAGAACGGTTCAAGATGTCCAGATCTAATTACAGCAAAAAAGTTAGCAATGGAGCTTGGAGTCACTTTGGATGAACTTATATCTGATGAAGATATCACAGATATTCAATCAAAATATGGAATATGGAAGTTTGATAGGGTAAAAGAAAGGGAAAAAATTCAGATGATGCAAAAAAGGATCCTAGATTTTATAGAGATTATAGGAGGTATATTTTTAGTAATTTCTTTGTTGCTAAGAGTTCAATTTGATATGAAAGTACCAGCGTGGATTACGATAATATGTATTTTAATAGTGACAGTAGCATTTTTGTTTAATTTTGTGCTGGCAAAAAAATTGGATAGGAAGTAAAAAATTTCAAGTATTTGTAAAAAGAACAAAAAGCGTTAGAGCATGTAGAAAAATCCATCTATATGCTCTATTTTTTTTATGTTTTTTCAAGAAAGAAATCTAAAAGTAGGAAGAAAGGAGAAAAAAGTGAAGATAAAGATAAGATCGCCTTGCAAATAAAACAGGTAAAAAAAGGTCTGAATAAAAGGGAAAGGAGTAGAGCCAAACGCTTACAGACCATAAGAAAAAGCGTTTGTTCATACATTTGATTATGGCTTTTTTTAGCAGTGCAATCAATATCCTTCAGACACTGGTCGTTGCAATCGGTGCCGGTCTTGGTGTCTGGGGCGTAATCAACCTGATGGAAGGTTATGGAAACGACAACCCGGGTGCAAAATCCCAGGGAATTAAGCAGTTGATGAGCGGTGGTGGTGTTATCCTGATCGGAACACAGCTAATCCCGCTTCTGAGTGGATTATTTGGTTAAGAGAAAGGAGTAGAGATCCATGTTCAGTCAGATTTTTGATGCGATTGAGGAATGGATGAGGGAACTCTTAACCGGGATGATCACTTCCAACCTGGACACGATGTTTACTGATGTCAATCAAAAGACCGGTGAGATCGCTACCCAGGTTGGACAGACCCCGCAAGGGTGGAACGGCAGCATATTCAGTATGATCCGGAACCTATCGGATTCCGTGATCATGCCGATCGCAGGTATTATTATCACACTCGTACTCTGCTACGAATTGATTTCTATGCTGACCGAGCGTAACAACATGCATGATATTGATACCTGGATGTTTTTCAAGTACTTCGTAAAAATGTGGATCGCTGTGTATCTGGTGAGTAACACATTTACGATCACAATGGCGGTATTCGATGTGGGTCAGCACGTAGTTAATTCTGCGGCCGGTGTTATCACAGGAAGTACCGCCATTGATATTTCTTCGGCATTGACGGATCTTTCCACAACACTGGAAAGTATGGAAATCGGAGAACTTGTTGTATTGGCGCTGGAAACCCTTATCGTCGGCTTCTGTATGAAGATCCTGTCTGTACTGATCACAGTGATCATGTATGGACGTATGATAGAGATTTACCTATATACCTCAGTTGCGCCGATTCCATTCGCAACTATGAGTAACAGAGAATGGGGACAGATCGGCACGAATTATTTCAGAGGACTCTTTGCCCTGGCTTTCCAGGCATTTCTGATGATGGTATGCGTTGCAATCTATGCAGTGCTTGTTGCAGGTATCCAGTATTCAGATAATCTGAGTTCTTCATTATTTGGCGTTATGGCTTACACGGTGATCTTATGTTACAGCCTCTTTAAGACGGCATCCTTAAGTAAGTCGATATTTAACGCGCACTAAATTACAGGAAGGAGTGAAAATCATGGCATATGTCAGCGTACCGAAAGATTTAACGAAGGTAAAGAATAAAGTGGCATTTAACCTGACCAAAAGACAGCTGATCTGTATCGGGATAGGTGCTGCAATGGGAATTCCAAGCTATTTTCTCTTGCGTAATGTGATGGGAAACAGTAATGCAGCAACGGTCATGGTGCTTTTAATGTTACCGGCATTTTTATTTGCCATGTACGAAAAAGACGGGATGCATCTGGAAGATGTTCTGATGCATATGATCCGGGTGAAGTTTCTTCGTCCGCTCGTCAGAAAATATGAAACTGAAAACTATTATGAGACAGATCCGGAACAGATCAGACAGTCTCCGGATGCAGGAAAACCGAAAGGAGGAAAAACGGTTGCAAAAAAAGAAAAATAAGAAAACTGTCGCAGATACCGGATACAAAAAAGTAGACAGAAAAGAGAAAAAGAAAAAAGAAAAGCAGGAAGAGAAACGCAGGCAGAAAAAACTGTCCGTCCAGCAGTCGATCGCTTATAAGGAAATGGGAAGAGATGGAATCTGCAGGGTACAGGGAAAAACTTATTCTAAGTGTATCCGCTTTTATGACATCAACTACCAGCTGGCTCAGAATGAAGATAAAAATGCAATCTTTGAAAACTGGTGTGATTTCCTCAATTACTTTGATGCCAGTATCCATTTTCAGCTGAGCTTTATCAATCATAAAAGCAGCATGAAAGAATTTGAACAGGTCATCCGGATCCGGCCACAGGAGGATGCTTTTGATGATGTCCGTATGGAATACGCAAAGATGTTGAAACAGCAGCTGGCAAAAGGAAACAACGGTCTGGTGAAGTCAAAATATATCACCTTTTCCATCGAAGCGGATAATATCCGGGAAGCAAAGCCAAAGCTGGAACGTATTGAATCAGATATCCTGAACAACTTCAAGATCCTTGGAGTTCCGGCATATCCGCTGAATGGCGTGGAACGTCTGCAGATCCTGTATGAGACATTCAATCCGGATGTGATGACAGATTTCCAGTTTGACTATGGATCCATGATCCGGACAGGACTCAATACAAAGGATTATGTGGCACCGACCAGTTTTGTGTTCCGGGACAGAAATACATTCCAGATGGGAAATACCATCGGGGCTGTCTCCTATCTGCAGATCCTGGCGCCGGAGCTTACGGATAAGATGCTGGCAGAATTTCTGGATATTGATAAGAACCTGATCGTCAACCTGCATGTGCAGTCGGTGGATCAGATGAAGGCAATCAAGCTGGTAAAAAGCAAAGTGACGGATATCAATCGTATGAAAATCGAAGAACAGAAAAAAGCAGTCCGGGCCGGATATGATATGGATATTATCCCATCGGATCTGAACACGTATGGCGGAGAAGCGAAAAGGCTTCTGGAAGACCTGCAGTCACGAAATGAGCGTATGTTCCTTGTAACAGCGCTCTTTTTAAATACCGCAAAGACAAAGCAGGCACTGGATAATGCCATCTTCCAGACTGCCGGTATCGCCCAGAAATATAACTGTGTACTGAAACGTCTGGATTATCAGCAGGAAGAAGGACTTATGAGTAGTGTTCCGTTGGGAGTAAATCATATCCCGATCAAGCGGGCTCTTACGACTACCAGCACAGCAATCTTTGTTCCATTTACGACACAGGAACTATTTATGGCGGGAGAATCCTTATATTACGGATTGAATGCCCTTAGTAACAACATGATTATGGTGGATCGTAAAAAGCTGAAAAACCCGAATGGATTGATCCTTGGTACACCTGGATCCGGTAAATCCTTTGCAGCAAAAAGAGAGATCACCAATGCGTTCTTTGTTACGAAGGATGACATTATCATCGGAGATCCGGAGGGCGAGTATTACCCGCTGGTCCATGCACTTGGCGGACAGGTAGTACACATCTCACCAACCAGTAAGGATTATATCAATCCGATGGATATCAATATGGATTATTCCGATGATGACAATCCACTTGGTGTGAAATCTGATTTTGTCCTGTCCTTATGTGAGCTAATCATGGGAAGCAGGGATGGTATTGAAGCAGAGGAAAAATCAGTGATCGACCGTTGTCTTCCACTGGTGTATCAGAAGTACTTTGCAGATCCAAAACCGGAAAACATGCCGGTCCTTGGTGACCTGTATGACTGCCTCAGAAAGCAGAAAGAACCACAGGCCCAGAGAATTGCAACAGCACTGGAAATCTATGTAAATGGATCACTGAAAGTATTCAACCATAGAACCAATGTGGAACTGAATAATCGAATTGTCTGTTTTGATATCAAAGAGCTTGGAAAGCAGCTGAAGAAAATCGGAATGCTCATCGTCCAGGATCAGGTATGGAACAGAGTTACGATCAACCGTGGCATCAAATCCACCAGGTACTACATCGATGAGTTCCACCTTCTGCTCAAAGAAGAACAGACAGCAGCTTATTCCGTAGAAATCTGGAAGAGATTCCGTAAATGGGGAGGTGTACCGACTGGTATCACTCAGAACATTAAGGATCTTCTTGCCAGCAGGGAAATTGAAAATATCTTTGAGAACAGTGATTTTATCCTGATGCTGAACCAGGCGGCAGGTGACAGACAGATCCTCGCAAAACAGCTGAATATTTCCCCATATCAGTTGTCTTATGTGACGAATTCCGGGGAAGGAGAAGGACTTCTTTTCTATGGAACAACAATTATTCCATTTAAGGACAAGTTCGATAAGACCTTGAAGCTGTACAGTTTGATGACTACAAAACCGGAAGAAGTTGAAAAACGAGAGAAAGAAATGGAGGCGGAAAAACATGAAGGAAATCGATAAGATCCGAATCAGGCAGTGGAACCAGGATAATCCTTACATTCAGATGAAAAATCTGGAAAATGCACAGCCTGGATACCGTGTTCATACAGTCAATGATGATCATCATCTGTATGAACTTCCGCTGGAAACACAGAATATTATCCTTGACTGGGTATTCTGGAATTTTTATCCGGCACAGAAAATCTATCCGCATCTTACCAGTGATGATCTGAAAGAAGTTTTGTATAAACGTACCCAGATCCATCTGCACAACAATCAGTTCAAGGAGGCTATGCTGATCAATGGTTTCTGGCCGAGAGATCCGAGTGAATTGAACTGGGTATTTCATATTCAGGCGAGCTCTCCGGCAATCAGGACACAGGCAGATGGTTATCCTGGTATCCCGATTATAGGACGCCAGGAACTGAATGAGTACAGAAAGAAAAGTTGTGCCAGGAGGTGATGACCTATAGCTGGAAAAGAATTTAAAGGCAAAGATAAAAAGGTCGCAAAGATGACCAGAGATGGTCTGACAGAAGAAAATCTCCATGATGGTAGTGTAAAAGATATCAGTCACAGGAGCCGTGGGCGACCGGAAACTAAAGAAGAATTTGTTCCTGAACGGGAACGGAAAAAGGCTGAGAATGAAGATTCAAAATCGGGAAAAGGTAAACGACTGCAGATGGAAAAGATCCGGAAATCTTCTGTCCGGCAGGAAGCTGTTGAGAATACAGTTGAAGTTACACCGGAAGAAAAAGTATCCGGATATCGAAAGAAACTGCATCGCCATGAAAAAATCCCGGATGATGATAACACTCTGAACAGCCAAAAGAAATCCATTCGGAAGAAACAGCTGCAAAAACAGATGACCAAAGAACAGGCAAAAGCCGGAAGATTATCCTTTGATGATGAAGGAAATCAGATGGTGAAAGGTGCTGGCATGAAACCGGGAGGGACAGCCGGGAAATACATTGCCACACAAGCTGTTATATCTGGCATGAAAGCAGTCTCTTCCGAAGAGGAAGAAACAGATGAAAATGCAGGTGTGGAAAGTGCCAGACTTGTAGAGCGTGAAACAGAAGATGCGTTACGTGGTCTGCGTCATACTCAGATCCGCAGCAAACGGACGGATGTGAAAACCCATCGCAGAGGTTATCGTGAGGCTACCGTAGAAAAGAAACTGAAATTTGGTTCTGCAGAAAGTATGGAAGGAGTCAAACATGCAGAATCGGTAAAGAACGCTGAGCAAAAGAGACATTTCTATAACCGCTTCTTTCAGAAAAAACGATATAAGGATGCATACCGGGCAGCCAGAGCCGGAAAATCCGTTGGCAGTCTAGGTGGAGCAACAACCATTGCCGGTGTCGAGAACATGACGGTAAAAGCAAAGATTGCCTTGAAAGAGATTATAAAGCGTAATCGTGCCATGTTCGCAGGCATCGGTATTTTTGCGCTTCTTTTTCTAGTCATTTCAGTATCTCTGGGGAGCTGCAGTGCTTCTATCGAGGGAGCTGGATCTGTGATTGGTATTACAACGTATCCAAGTTCAGACGAGGATATCTATGCTGCCGAAAACAGATATGCTGCTTTGGAAAGTGCCTTGAACCAGCAGATTAATGAGATGGAACGAAGACATCCGAATTATGACGAGTATCAGTACAACATTGCTGAGATTGGTCATAATCCATACCATCTTATCTCGTATCTTACCGCAAAATATGGGGACTGGACGTACTCAGATGTTGAAAACGAGCTGCAATCTCTTTTTGAAGCACAATATCATCTGAATACAGAAGGTCGAACAGAAACGGTGACAGAAACCAGAAATGTTCGAGTCGGAGAATCATTAGGACAGGTAGTGACCAGCGGATATTGTAACTGTCGAATCTGTTGTGGCGTATGGTCCGGAGGCCCAACTGCCAGTGGGGCATATCCTACTGCAAACCATACCATTGCTGTAGATGCATCCAATCCATTTGTGCCGATCGGAACTAAGGTAGTAATGAATGGTGTGGAATACACGGTTGAGGATACCGGAGCCTTTGCACGATATGGTGTGCAGTTTGACGTTTACTATGATAACCATGCTGCCGCTTCTGCTCATGGACATCAGACCTGGGAAGCCTATATCGCAGATGACAATGGCAGTCAGGAAGTAACGGTTACCAGTACAAGCACTAAGAAGATTCTATATGTGACACTGACAAATGGAAGCTTTGATGCTGTGGCAAGAGCCAATCTGAATGCGGAGCAGCTGATCATCTACAATGCATTAAATACGACCTATGGAAACAGAAATTATCTGTGGGATGTAAACAATGTGACCAGTGGAGCAGGCGGTAATGGAATGAGTTATGAGATTCCACCGGAAGCACTGCAGGATGAAGAATTCGCTCGGATGATTCGAGAAGCAGAAAAATATCTGGGAGTACCTTATGTATGGGGCGGTTACTCTCCGTCCGGATTTGACTGCTCAGGTTTCGTATCTTATGTCATTAACCACTGTGGTAATGGCTGGAACTATGGACGATTGACCGCGGATGGATTAAGAGGCGTATGTACTTATGTATCACCGCAAGAAGCAAAACCAGGAGATTTGATCTTCTTCCAGGGAACGTATAACACATCTGGTGCAAGCCATGTGGGTATCTATGTCGGTAATAATATGATGATCCATTGCGGGGATCCGATCCATTACTCAAATATCAGCACATCCTACTGGCAGCAACACTTCATGTGCTTTGGAAGACTGCCATAAAGGGGTGAACGAAGGGAGGTGAAAGTTTGAATAAAAAGATTAAAAAATATCTGGATGAGATTGCCAAGACAGAGAAAAAGATTGCGGATCTGCAGCAATATCTCAGAGGTGTCCAGGCTGCATTAAAGCAGGAAGAGGACAATGAGATGATCAGGTGCATCCGTGGTATGAAGATGGAGAATGGTCAGTTATATGATCTTTTGGATGGTATCCAGAAGGGAACAGTTAAATTTCAGGTAAGCAGGGAGTCTGACGAAGAAGGTTCGGGCTCCTTTGTATTCACAGAAAAAAATAAGGAGGAAAATCAGAATGGTGAAATGGAAGAAAATGAATAAGAAAATGGCAGGAGTGTTGTTGGGAGTCATGATGCTTTTTACAGCATCAACCACAGCATTTGCCTATGTGGATGAATCAGCAGAGGCATCCAAAGCAGAGACAACTCAGACAGAGCAGTCAACAGACAAAGAAGACAAAAAGGACGAGGCGGCAAGTACAAGTGAGGTGTTGCCAGAAGATGGAACAGACAAGGGAACTGCATTTACGACACCTGGAAATGGTGAAGTTAAAGATGACATTACCGATGATTCCACAAAGGAGTTTCTTACAGTTACAACGAAGAATAATAATACTTTCTATATCGTGATCGACCGCAGTGCCACATCCCAGAATGTCTATATGTTATCCCAGATTGATGAAAATGATCTTTCAGAGTTTCTGGATAAAGACAGCACTGCTACTGTCGTAACACCACAGCCAGATACATCAAAGGTTGTGCTGGATGAAACAAATAATGAGGATGTAGACAAGGAAGCTACCGTTGATCCGGAGAAAACAGCATCTACCAAAACCAATATGGGTGCAATGGCAACAATCCTGATCCTGGCTCTCGGCGGTGTAGCAGCATACTACTACTTCAAGATCTATAAGCTAAAGAAAGAGGAAGACGAGGATGATCAGCCGGAAGGGTTGGAAACAGGTGGACTGGAAGAAATTCCGGATGAGGAAGAGTCTGAAGACGAAGATTTTGAAGAAAATGAATAATAAATAAACTTTTTTAGCGGAGGGGACTGTAAAACATGCTCTCTCCGTTTCGTTATATGAAGGAGGTTATACATCATGTATTTAGTAATTGCAGAAAAACCAAGTGTATCAAGAGCAATCGCAGAAGTGATTGGAGCACAGGAACGAGAAGACGGATATTTAAGAGGAACCGACTGTATGGTCAGCTGGTGCTTCGGACATCTGGTCGAGTATGTTTCACCGGATGTCTACGATGAGAAATTTAGCCAGTGGAGATATGAAGATCTCCCGATCATCCCGAAAGACTGGAAAGTTACAGTCTCAGAAGATAAGAAAGATCAGTTCTATATCTTAAAAAGACTGCTCAACAGTCCGGAAATTGAATACGTCGTAAATGCCTGTGATGCCGGACGTGAAGGAGAATTAATCTTCAAACATGTCTATGACTTATCCGGAAGTAAAAAGCCGGTGAAACGATTATGGATCAGTTCTCTGGAAGATTCAGCAATCCTTGATGGAATGCAGCATCTGAGATCCGCAGAGGAATACCGACATCTGGCCGAAGCTGCTGTATGCCGTTCTCAGGCTGACTGGCTGGTAGGAATGAATGCAACCAGAGCTTACACCACAAAGTACTTCAAAAAGCTGACCGTTGGAAGGGTTCAGACACCGACACTTGCCATGTTGGTGGAACGTGCCGGACAGATCAGCAATTTCCAGAAAGAAAAGTATTTCAATGTGGAACTCGATTGTGATGGAATTCCGGCTGTAAAGCCAAAAATCTTTGATCCGGATGAGGCGGAACAGTTAAGAAGCAGATGCCAAGGAAGTGAAGCTATTGTCACAGCAGTAAAAGAAACGGAAAAGAAAGTAAAAGCACCAAAGCTTTATGATCTGACCACACTGCAGAGAGAAGCAAACCGTATCTACGGAATGACAGCCAAACAGACACTGGATACCGCTCAGAGCCTGTATGAAAAGAAACTGATCACTTATCCAAGAACGGACAGCCAGTATCTGACCGAAGATATGGAGCAGACCGCAAGAAATGTGGTTCGTCAGATTTATGAGAAATATCAACTGACAGGTCCGTTTGATCAGCCGGAGCAGCCAGATGTGAAGAAAGTCATGAATAACAGCAAAGTGACAGATCACCATGCAATCATCCCAACGATGGAGCTTGCATCCAGCCATCTGGATGAACTGAAATCCTGGGAAGAAAAGATTCTCTTCCTGATCGCAGTCCATACGGTCATGGCAATGAGTAAGGATCACATTTACCAGGAAACAGAGATTGAAGTGGAATGCCAGGGAGAAATCTTCAAAGCAAAAGGAAAGATTGTTCTGCAGGATGGATGGAAACTCTTTGAAAACTGCTTCAAAAATAAGGATCGCATGGCAATCGTAGATCCGGATCAGGAAATGAAAGAGAGGATGCCGAAAGTAACCCAGGGACAGACTTTCTATGCTGTAGCTGCAGAAAAGACAGAACATTTTACATCGCCACCAAAACCATACAGCGAAGATACTCTCCTTGCGGCAATGGAAACAGCTGGAAATAAGGAATTCGATGAAGATACGGAAAAGAAAGGATTAGGAACTCCGGCAACAAGAGCCGGTATCATCGAGAAACTGATCTATTCCCAATATGCTACCCGAAAAGGAAAAAAGATTCTTCCAACAGATGATGGAAAAGTCCTTGTGGAGATCCTGCCAGACTTTCTGAAATCTGCAAGTATGACTGCAGAATGGGAAAATCAGCTGCTTTTGATGGAGCATGGAGAAATTGCACCGGAACAGTTTATGACCGGGATCAAAAACATGCTCACCATGATGCTGAATGGATGCGATGCAATCTCCGAAGAAGAAACAAGAAGATTTCAGACCAGAGAAAGTATTGGAACCTGTCCGGTATGTGGAAGCCTGGTATACGAAAGTAAAACCAACTTCTATTGCAGTAACCACGATTGCCATTTTGCTCTCTGGAAAGAAAATCGCTATCTGCAGAGCATGGAAAAAGCCATGGATAAGAAGATGGCTGCAGAACTTCTGAAAAGTGGAAGTGTGCATGTAAAAGACCTGTATTCCAAAAAGAAGAATATGTACTTTGAGGCAGATCTTCTTATGGATGCAGATGAAACCGGAAGGGTAAATTTTTCTTTATCCTTTCCACAAAAGAAACCAAAAAACAAAAGCAAAAAGAAATAAGAAAACAGATTAGAGGAGGAAACGAAGAATGAATTTTAATGAATTTGTAAATGAAGTAAAGGACAATATCAAACTCTTTTTACCAAAGGATTATGAGAATGCAGAAGTATCAACGATGGAGTGTCAGAAACTGAACCGTGCCTATACGGGATTGATGGTGAGAAAAGAAGGTGAGATGCTTACCCCGACGATTAATCTTAATCAGCTGTATGAAGCATATAAAGCACAGCCTGGCGTAACAATGGAAACTGTATGCAGAAAGATTGCAGATATAGTCATTGAGACACCGATACAGATTGATCTGAAGTCCATTTTAAATTATGAAGACGTGAAGGACAAGCTGTTTATCCGTGTATCATCAGCCGAAGCAAATAAAGAAGTCCTCGAAAATGCGCCGCATCAGCTGAAGGAAGACCTCGCAATTACCTATCATGTGGCAGTAGGCAAGGATCAGGATGGATTAAGTTCCATGTTTATCAAGAATGATCTGCTTGAACAGTATGGAATCTCGGCAGAACAGCTTCATGAAGATGCGATGAAAAGTTCACCGCGAGTTATGGTCCCGGAGGTATCAAGTATAGGTGCATTGATAGATGAAATGTATCAGAAAAATATTCTCATGCTGACACCGGATGAACGTGAAATGCTGCAGGAAACATTGCAGGAATCAAGTGAGATGCCGACATTCTTTTTTGTTACGAATACAGAAAGAATTGATGGAGCCGGTGTGATCTTTTATCCGGAATTCATGGATAACATGGGGGAACTTCTTGGAAATGATTTCTTCATTTTGCCATCATCCATCCATCAAATGCTGGTCTTTCCAGATGACGGGCAAGTGGATGCAGAAATGTTAAGAGATATGGTAAAAGAAGTAAATGCCACTCAGGTAGCCCCCGCAGAACGCCTTACCAATGATGTATATCACTTTGATACAAAGGATCATGTCTTTGAAAAAGCTGACAGATTCACAGAACGTCAGAAAGAAAAAGAAGCACAGGCTGCAAAAACGGAGAAAGCCGGAAAAGAACAGCCGGATAAGAAACCGAAAGCAAAGAAACATGATATGGAACTTTAATACCAAGCATGAAAAACGTTAAATGAGCAAACGCCCTGCGGCATAAAGAAATGTCGTAGGGCGTTTTTGGAAAGGAGTATTATGACAGAACAAAATAAAACTACTACTATTCCACTGCCTGTTCAGGGAAAAGATATGGACAGCATTATGCAGTCACTGGAATCCGGTGTGGAAGAACTTTTTACAAGTAACCGCTATCAGGAATTTCTTAAAACCATGGCAAAGTTTCACAATTATTCCTTTAACAATACAATGTTGATTGCTATGCAGCGACCGGATGCCACACTTGTTACCAGCTACAAAAACTGGCAGTCCATGGGTAGACAGGTCATGAAGGGCGAAAAAGGAATTACGATCATCGCACCAGCACCATATAAGAAAATGAAGGAAAAAGAGGTCCTGGATGAAAATCAGCGACCAATCATGGGAACCGATGGAAAACCTAAGACTGAAAAAGTGGAAGTTACGGTTCCACATTTTAAAGCAGTTACCGTCTTTGATATTGCTCAGACATCCGGGGAACCAATCCAGACACTAGCACCGGAATTATTGACTGCAGCTGTGCAGGATTTTGATTCTTTCATGCAGGCTATTCAGAAAATATCCCCAGTGCCGATACGATTCGATGAGATCAATGGCAATGCCAATGGATATTATCATAATGCAGACAAGGAAATCGTGATCAAAAAAGGGCTCAGTGAAAGTCAGACCTTAAAGACTGCTATTCATGAAACCGCCCATGCTAAACTGCATGACAAGGAAATCATGGAAAGCCTTGGTGTAGAAAAAGACCGTCTGACAAAAGAAGTTGAAGCAGAATCCGTTGCTTACTGTGTGTGTTCTTCCTTTGGTTTGGATACATCGGATTACAGTTTTCCTTATATTGCAGGTTGGAGCAGCAGCCGGGAAATGAAGGAAATGAAAGCATCTATGGATGTGATCCGCAAGACAGCCGGTGAAATGATCGATCAGCTTACAGAAGAACTGGAAATCATTCTTGAAGAAAAACAAAAAACAGAATTACATGAAAAATACGGCATTCTGGTAGATGCACTGGAAGCAGCCGGATACCGCTATGATTATCGGGAAAGCGAACCGGGACATATTGTACTGGCACCGGATGGGACACATGAAATTGCCGGGTATTTGCAGTTTGAATCATGGGGAGATATCAAAGATTGGCTGGAAGATACGATTGCAGAAGGAACGGATATTTCGGAAAGAGTTGATCGGGCTTTGTATCCATTTAAGTTTGATTATACCCTAGAGGAAGAAATGTTCAGAGGTAATGGTGACCGCTATGCGATTTACCATGTGGATGAAGGCACACCGGGAAAACAACATTTATTTATGAATATGGCAATGGTCAAAGAAGATGGCATTACAATCGATGCAGCAAATTATAAATGTGTCTATTCTGGCAGATTACATGAAAATGAAAAGCTGGATGATTTGTATGCCGTATTCAACGATAATCCACCGGCAGATTATAAATCACATTCTATGTCGGTCAGTGATGTTATCATTACAAACCGTGGTGGGGATATGCAGGCATATTACGTGGATCGATTTGGATTTGCAGAACTTCCAGACTTTGCAGCACAAAGAGAAAAAATACTCGATATTGTCCCGGAAATAGAAAATGTGGATTATGAAAATGATCTTACATGTATCAGTTTTTATGCGGCTGAATGTGCTGAATTTCCTGTAATGGGTGAAGTACATTATGACCTGACATTACCAGAAGCCTTGGAAGCTTATGAGAAAATCCCATCAGAACGTATGCATGGACTGAAATGTGTTGGCTTTGATCTGAAAGACGGAAGTGATTATGAAGGAATGCAGAGTCTGATGATCGAAGGAAAAATACAGAAAGAATTTTTGAATTCGATTCCTGGATTTAGAGAAAATTCTTATGTGCAAAATGCAATCAGTCGTGTGGAAAAGTACTTGGAAGAAAGACATCCAAATATGGAAAATCCTCTGGAATCCAATAAGAAAGTGGATAACGAAAAAAATATAAGCGAAGAAAAAAACGAGAAGGAGCTGAATATACAGATGAAACCAATACCGAAAAAGAAAAGGGGGGAAATGAGCCTATGAGAAATGTAAACCTGGAAGAAAACGAACTGACTATTACTGCTATCTTCCAGCAGCACACAAAGGAAGAAACAATCCAAACACTGAAAGAAGCTTTGGAAGTTTTGGAACAGGAAGAAAGTGATCCTGAGAATGATGAAATGATTGAGATCATCAATTCTACAGTTGGAAAATTACAGCAGATCGAAGACAAATACTACTATTCTCTGGATCTGAATTATTATCTGAATAACTTGGAGGACGATGCCTATGAAGCTTAATCAATTTGCAGTCTACCGAGTAGATCAGCAGACAGCAGGAAAAGCACTGTGGCATCTGCCATATCAAGAGGCAAGACAGCAGAATGTGTCGATTACTGTCGAAAATTACCGATTAATCTCGATTCATGAAATGCAGGAAAATGAAAAAGTCGCTGACATCTGGAAACGGACGAAAAAACAATGCGAAGTCAGTGACGTGCTCGTATTGAACAAGAATGGAGAAATCAGCTGCTACTATGTAGATGAGAACTATCCACAGTATCTGGCCGGATTTATTCGTATCAACACATCCGGTGCACTGATCACTATGGAAACTGAGAATTATCAGATTAATGGGAAAAAGGGGAACTGGATTGCAACAGACACCATCATTATTGATGGAAAACAGTTTTATTTGATGGAACATCAGGTATACCGAGATCAGGCCCAGGGTATTATCCTGGATGCCTATGGAAAAATGGTTGTCGAAGAATGTAAGAAATTCGACGAAAAAACAAAACAAAAGATCCATAATTACATTCAACAGCAGGCACCGCTAAATTCAGTCGAACAGTTAAAACAAGATGGTCAAATCCGTCTGGAACATTACCAGAAGTTCTACCAGAACGGCACTTATGAACGAAGCAGAGAATCCGGTACCGAAGCCAATTATGATATGGTGGATGGTTTGGTGAATAATCAGAAGAAGAATCCAGAAAAGATCTCTGATGCCCACAGCAACAAACAGACTTCCCGAAATGAACAGGATAATAAACCTAAGAAACGAAGATCTGTGATCAAGCGACTCCATCAGAAACAGATTGCTATTGCTCGCCGGTCCGGAAAGCCGATACCAAAATATCTGGATCAGGAAATGGAAAGAAAGCGGGGGTAGAATATGCGAAGGTTAAAGTGTGAAAAAGAAACGATTATTCTGACCAATGAAGATGACGGATTCTATGATGTGTATACCTTCAATCAGAGCTTGCAGAAACGGTTACGGACTTTTGCTGAGAAGTATCCAGATGATTGCTGGTTGAAAGGATTTTCTGAGGATGGAAGTGAAACGTATATGATCAGAAAAGGACGGTTGTCATTGAATTTAAGACCACCCTATTCTAAGGACAGAATTCATAAAGCAACAGAACGAATTATTGAAGAACAGAAAGAACAATCGAAGGATTCATAGAATGCGATTTAAGAAAAAAAAGCCTCATGACCATGAGGAAAAATGAAAGCAAAATACGTTAGCTAATAAAGTGTATAGGCTCAAAAGGGAAAGTGCCCTTTTGGGCCTTATTTTGTGCTTTGCTATAAGTAATACCACGATTAAAGGGCAAAAACTAGCGTTTAAGCAGGGTGTAACGGAAGAACTGAAAGCAACGGATATGATGAGATGGATAGGATTGATGAATAACATTCGAGCCTGTGCCGATGAGATTGTATTGAATGATATTGTGTATTCCTAACGGATACCAACCGAAGAAGAACTGCTGTCAAACCGATGGCAGTTTTTCTTTTTCGGCATGTATTCAAGAAGTCATTAAGTCGTGAGTATAATCGAAGTGGTAGAAAAGTTATCTCTTATATCGGTTGTAACTTTTTTATGACTCTATTGACAAGAAAACTTGGTATGTGTATAATTAAAATATGCAAAGAAAACTTGGCATGGAGGTGTTTTTATGAAAAAGGACGAAATCTTAAATGCAAGCAGAAAAGAACATCGCAATAAGGACTTGGCTGAAATGGAAGTGGTATATCAAGCCGGAAGTCACGCAAGCAGAGTTGGTGCTTTAGTGTGTTGTTTACTTTCGCTGTTATCTTCTGTGCTTGCTCATACTATGATTTATAGTCCGTGGGTTATATACTTCAGCATTATTGCAACACAATGGTTAGTTCGTTTTATCAAAATGAAGCGAAAGAGCGATTTGGTCTTGACTGTTCTGTTTTTTGTGTTTTCCATTTTGGCATTTGTTGGATTTGTTAGCCATCTTTTAGAGGTGAGAATATGAAAGAACAATTACAACTGAAAAATCACTTAAAGGAAGTTCGCACAGAAGCAAATCTTTCTCAAGCTCAGCTTGCAGAAATGGTAGGGGTATCAAGAAATACCATTAGTTCTATTGAAACAGGACAGTTTAATCCAACTGCAAAATTGGCTCTAATTCTTTGTATTGCATTGGACAAAAAATTTGAGGAACTATTTTATTTTTAGGAGGTCATTATGGAAAATATTATAATGTTGATTTTGGGAGTGTTCATATCTGTTGTGGGAATTGTAAATATCAAAGGCAATATCAGCACAATTCACTCTTATAACAGGCGAAAAGTAAAGGAAGAAGATATACCAAAGTATGGAAAAACAGTCGGCACAGGAACGCTGATTATAGGAATATCTCTTGTATTAGGTTTTATTGTTTCGTTTTGGAGTGAAATAATTATAGATTATATCATTCTTCCAGCAGTTATTGTCGGATTAGGCTTTATATTGTATGGACAGTTCAAATACAATAAAGGAATTTTTTAAGAATCAGGGAGGTATAAAGATGGAATTGAACACAATATCAGGACTGGCGATAGCGGGAGTTATCTGCTCCGTTGTCCTCTCGATGGGGGTACCGATTGCTTTGTTCATTGCAGGAAGGGTGAAGCTTAAGGCAAGGATTTCTTCGTTCTTTATCGGAGCAGGAACCTATCTGCTGTTTGCCATGCTGTTGGAGCAGCTGCTGCATGTTCTTGTCATTCAGTTCTGCGGACTGAACGCACAGAGCAGGCCATGGCTTTACTATGTGTACGCGGCTTTGGCTGCAGCGGTTTTTGAAGAGACTGGAAGACTGATTGCCATGAAGTTCTGGATGAAGAAATGGCTGGATTTTCCAAATGCACTGATGTATGGAATCGGGCATGGCGGTGTGGAGGCCATTCTGCTCGGAGGACTCTCCGGAATCAGCAATCTTGTGTCCATGCTGATGATCAACAGCGGAGCCATGCAGAATACGTTGGCGGCACTTCCTGCTGAGTCTGCAAACCAGACCGTGTCACAGCTGTCGGCCCTATGGACAACACCGGCACCACTCTTTTTTGTAAGCGGAATCGAAAGAATCAGTGCCATCATTCTGCATATCGGGTTGTCACTGCTGATCTACCGGGCGATAAAGGCAGGCAAATGTAGGACAGCGGCTTTTACAGCGGTTCTTGCATATGGGATTCATTTTATCGTGGACTTCTTTGCCGTGGCAGGTCCGGCGCTTCTTCCCATCTATGTGATTGAAATTGGTGTCTTTGTGATGGCAGCCGGAACTCTTGTTATGGCGCTGAAGATGGGAAGGATGGAAGAACTGTGAATTCCAGTTTTCTGCTATCATAAAACAGAATATATCTGACAGAACGCACCGTAGAAATACGGTGTTTTTTGTTACCCAATAGGAATACTTTCAGAAAGTGCCAAAGGTTGGAAAAAAGAATTAAATATGATTTCATGGAATGGAGCTGCAGAAAAATATGATATTCGTGACTGGGCACCAGAACATGAAAAAATGGGAAAAGGAATTACTTTATCTCAAGAAGAGGCAGAAGCTCTGTATGAGTTACTGGGTAAAACTCTAAAAAAATAGTTGTAATTAAATAAGCCAAAGACGTTTGATTGGGTGAACAGTTAAATGTCTTTGGCTTTCTTCGTAGAAATATAAATTTAATCCAACTCCGCCCCTAACTCATACCTCCAATATTCTGCCGCTTCATACTCTCTAGGTTCTGAGAGTACTGGTACGGTAAAGAGTTCAACCGGAACACCGAGTGTTGATGCGAAGAGTTTCATAAGATCCTCTTTTGGTGTTCGGACATCGCCTTCATATTGAGCAATCCGGACATCAGCACAGCTGTAGGGAAATCCAACAGCTATGCCAAGTTCTTTCTGGGTGAGATGATTTTTCTGTCTTAAGTGTTTTAATTTTCTTCCAAATGTAATCATAGTATTATTCTCCTGTACTTCCAAAAGCCCCGGTTCCTCGTTCATTACCAAGGTCCAGGACAAAATCTGCGATCACGACCGGTGTAATCACCAGCTGACCGACGCGTGTGTCTTTATGAATGGTCTGAGAAGATGTGCTCACATTGCTGATAATGGCATGAATCTCACCACGGTAACCGGAATCAATCGGTGGAAGTTCGCATACCAGTCCTTTTGCTGCCATGCTGCTTCGTGGAAAGACATATCCGGCAAATCCATCTGGGATGATGAGACCGAATCCAAGTGGAATTCTTGCAACCTCGCCTGGTTTTAATACGCAATCATAAGGCATGAATACATCCGCACCGGCATCATTTTCATGTGGTCGGAAGGGATGATGATCTGCTTTCAGACCAAAGTCAATCAGTTTAATCTTTATGGCTGCTCACCTCCTTCCTGATGAGCAATGGATAATCTTCTTTTAAGATATCAGCAGGAGTCCAAAGTTTTGAAATAGGATTCTGGCAGGACATCTGTTTTTCCATGCAGCTTCCTCTCTGACAGAATGGACCGGTCAGATCCGGTGCAAAAAGGATCGGGCTTAATTTGTACAATCTTTGCCAGATCTGTAGCATCACAATCCTTGTTTCATCCGTATTTCTTCGGCAGGTTCTTTGGCCAATCATATGCTTCCACTGGTAAGGTGTCGCGCTGATGATCAGTACGTTTCGAAGTCCCTGAGGTGTGGCATATCCGGCTGAATCATGATCAATGCCTAAGGCACAAAGCTCTGCATAATGATCCAGATCTGACTGACAGCTTTTCTTGTAAATATCCTGGATTTCTTTATCTGCTTTCATGATTCCATATGGAATAGCAAATGCAGCATGACCGGAATAATTGCTGTACTGCAGAGATGCACTCATGTACTTTACTTCGTTCTGATGTCTTGTGATCTGTGCCAGGAAGCGTCTGCTTGCACCAACAACAGCTACGGTAATGACCATGAATTTCTGCACGGTTGGATGCGGAAGCCCTGCAATGTTTTCTACAGTCTTCTGACTGTAGGATTGACGGTAAAGATCCATCAGATCTGCCATGTTCTGGATCGTATGACCGTGTTGTGTGAGTCTGGCAGCAAAGACCATATTCTGTTCTGCTTCCCGGATTCCATAGCAGTTTAAGATAGCTGTTTCAATGTGATCCATAGGCCTGTTCCTCCTTTACCAGAGCTTTTAAAAGGATCAGATAATTGATGCAGTCTGTGATTTTTTCATCCCACTGTTCCATGTCAAAATGTAACAGAGTGGAATAACACATATCGTAAAGGGATACGACATGTTTCGACATCATACCGGCCAGTGCTGCTTTTGGATCGCAGTTTTGTAAAGCGGCAGCAATCTTGAATGCACTGAGGCGGTCAATATTGTCACCGGTATATTCTTTCTTTTTATGTGCCAGAATATCGGCACACTTTCTCATCTGAAGTTCAAATACAATATTAAATTCTTCTTGTGTCATGTGATAGTTCCTCCTTTGTTTTGTGATGGTTATCTTTCGAGATCCTTGGTTTTTGATCTTACTGGTTCCGGAATCTGCATCTGAAGAATGAAATCAACATTCTGATCGGCAGTATCCAAATCTTTTAATTTTTCTTTCAAGCTGCTTATTGCTTCTTCTTCGGAAGCTATCTGCTGTTGCAGTTTTTCTTTTTGTAAAGTCAAGGTTTTTAGGCTTGTCATCTTTCCATCCTGATAAAAGGATCTCAGCCAATCTCTGGCTTCTTCATATTTCTGAATTTCCTTCGCATGTTCTTTCCGGTACTTTCCTTTGTACTTTGCTTTTGAAAACTGGGAATAAA
Source organism: Eubacterium sp. AF19-12LB (assembly GCF_003479125.1). Taxonomy (NCBI): domain Bacteria; kingdom Bacillati; phylum Bacillota; class Clostridia; order Eubacteriales; family Eubacteriaceae; genus Eubacterium; species Eubacterium sp. AF19-12LB. The sequence goes on from NZ_QUGP01000009.1 coordinate 55,661, forward strand.
CTTCCTTATTTGCATAGTACTGTCCGGTATAACGGATCTGATTGTTGAGGATTCTTAGATCGGAATGATGCTGAGCAACCTGTGTCTGCATTTCTTTTAGTTCCTGCTTTGAGGCAAGCAGTGTGTTTTTCAGATCTGACTGCGTATCAAATCCATGTTCCTGCACATAGATAATGGTATTTGCCATTTGCTGCAGGTTAGAAAGTTTTACCCGATGAGCATAAGCCGGGCTCTGCATTGCTTTCACATTTGTCTGGAGATTTACAACCAGGCGCAGGTGAGATCTGATGTAGAGAATGGCCAATGGATCCTTGCGTAAGAAGGTCTGTTCCAGGTATTCTTTTCCATATCGTGTTCCCAGTGCACGTTCAGTAATCCGCTTCTGTCGATCAGGATGAAGATAGCTGTATCTGCCACGATGCTCAATCACAGAGATTTGAAATTGTTCCAGAAGTTTGGATTGGAATTCATCAAAACTATTGGATGTGGCAGCACATTCATCAATTGTATTTCGCAAATATTCTTTCTGTGTAAGGAACACGGTGGATGTTGGCTTGAGACCATCTTCGATGATTTTCTGATTGATCTCATCCAGTTTTTGTTGGCCATGTTTCTGTGCCATATACTCTTTCTGAGTGATTTTTTTCTCAGCCGGTGCAAGAAGATCTATTTGGTGAAGTCCTTCCTGTTGGCACCGATCCATGACGGTTTTCTTAAAAGTGTTCATGAATTTATCAGTGGATCGATGCTTGTAACCGGCGGCTTCCTCATGTGGTTTATCCATATAAGGCCGCCTTTCCACTGCAGTCTTTCGCACACTGTTGATGACGATATGAGTATGGATATTTCCGGATTCATTGTGACCATCAGTATGCGTAACCACCAGTGCCTGATATCCGGGAAACATCTGCTTTGCAAGGTCCAAACTGATTGCCTGTGCTCTCTCTCCGGTAAGACCGTTTTCTGTAACATCGGCTGGATCGTAGCTGATAATGTAGTGGTGACTTTTGATATCTTCACGTTTCTTATTTTTGTGAAAATGAGCATTTGTCAGTTCACATTCCTTGTCAAAAGACATCGGATCACAGTTCAGTCCATCCATATAAAACTCTTTTCGTAGGATGCTTCGTCCGGATTCATCTACAATCTTTTTCCCGGTTTTTTCATCATGTTCAAACAGAAGGTAATTGATAGCAGCCGAGTAATTTGCATTTCTGCTTTTAATGTGTTTTACGATTGCCATTCATACCACCTGCCAGTTTCAGTACCTCTTTTCTCAATAGGAATAAGTCCGTGATGCACTGATGGATTTCATTTTCTATAGCACGAGACTGACTGCCACCACTGTTAAAATGCTTGGCGATCTGATTGAGATTCGATCCGATTTTTCCATATTCACTGACCAGTTTTCTGAGATCATTCATGTCTGCAACAACTTCAATCTGATGATGGATTTGCTTTTCCAATAGAAGTTTCCTCAGATATTCTGATCGGCTAACAGATAAACAAGCAGCGCCTTGGTCTAATAAATCCAGTTCGACATCTGTAAGACGTAATCCTATAAAATGTCTGTGATTCAGTTCTTTATCTTTGTTTTTTGTTCTCATACTCCTCCTTTCGCTGAGACTATTCCTCCCGCCGGGAATCCACATATTTCAATATCGGCTGTCCCTTCCGATATTAGAAATAGTGCTGTGAACACCTTTAGGTGGAACCAACAGACAAGTGAAACGTCTGTTATTGAGAGGGTATGGGGAGATCCCCATCAAGATAAATCCCATAGGAGAACAGGATGCCAAATGGCAATACTGTTAAACATGGGTGGATCTTGCTCTGTATGTGTACCCCTCTATATAACGAAACGCTCAGAGACTGTTTTACAGTGGGGGAAAAGAAAAAATATCAAAAAAATGATGATTAATGGTGAGCTTGTGATAGAATGAAAAAAAGAGAAAAGCATAAAGGATGTAGTTGTGGAGAAAATTTGTTATGATTAGAAAGTTGCTGAACGGAGATATCGATAGAATTGCTGACATATGGTTAAAGACAAATCTGAAAGCCCATTATTTTATTTCCAATCAATACTGGAAAAGTAATTATGAATTAGTAAAAGAAATGATGTCACAATACGAAGTTTATGTGTTTGAAGCAGATAAAATGATACAAGGATTTGTAGGACTAAATGATAAATATATAGAAGGTATTTTTGTCTCCGATGAAATGCAGTCATGTGGCATAGGTAAGCTTTTATTAGATTATGTTAAGGATAAAAAAGTTAGCTTACGATTAAATGTATACCAGAAGAATGCCAGAGCAATTTCTTTTTACCAAAGAGAAGCGTTCATTATTCAATGTGAAGGCTTGGATGAAGCTACTGGTGAAAAAGAGTACACTATGCTATGGAAACGAAAATAGAAATCGAAATTTGGAGGATTGAATTATGTGGAATGAATTAGGTATAAGTGGAGGAACCGCAATTGTTATTTTGATTGCGCTGTATTTCGTTATCAAATGGGCAGTGAAAAATGGCATCAAAGAAGCCTACAGTGCTATCACTGGAAAGAAAACTGTTGAAGATATCCAAAACGAAAAAGAGCTGAAAGAACTTGGATTGGATTCAGAAGATCAATAACTTCCAGCTTTTGAAACTGAGAAATTGGTATTTTAAGAGGAGGTATGTATTATGAATATAGGATTTTGGTCATGTATAATTTTGGTTATACCATTTGTAATTATAGGTGTGTTATTTGCGATTTTTAAGGAAAAAGCAACTAAATTTGTTTCAGGATTTAATTCATTTTCTAAAGAAGAACAAGCAATGTATGATAAAGCTCAGATCTCTCGTGATATAAGAAATCAGTGCTTCATATGGACTGTTATAATGTTAGCAGGAGCGACATTATCCTGCCTTTTAACCCCATATATGGCTATACCAACCTATATTATTTGGTTAGTTCTGTTTTTTAGAGAAGTCCACTTTGATAATCATAAAGCGTTTAAAAAATATTTATTAAAATAAATTATTGTTTGCAGGAGATGCTTATTTATGAAAAAAGGGATAAACAAATCAATCTTATTTTACATTGCATCAGTTCTGTTTTTCATAGCGTCAGCTATTGGCTTTACGAGTGGAAATGAAAGTTCTATGGCTATAGTATGGTTATGTCTTGGTTCTTCATTTCTTTGCTTGGGTTCGACTCATAAGAAAAAGGAAAACAATACAGATGATAAATAATTTCCTGCTTGTATTGTTGGAAAATCGGTAGTTATGGAGGTGAAAAATGTATTTCACAGACGAAAAAGACTATATTATGCGAATGATAAAAGAAATGGTAAGAGTATTATTTTCTTTAATGTTTGGGAAAAAGTATGTTTCTGTTGAACTTGAAAAAGAAAATAAATATGAAGTATCAGGGAAAAATTTGAAAGATTTTCTTGATATGATTGATTCTGGGAAAATTAACGAAGCAGAGAATATACTTTTAGATAGCATTGATTATACAGACAGAAATGAGGTAATGGCAGCAGCTCTTTTCTACCAATACCTTAGTGAGAAGGATAGTGAGTTTTTGAAAAATAACAATTATACAAAAGAAGAAGTGCTTTCTGGTTTTAAGCAATTACTTATGCAGTCAGGATATACTGATTTGCTATGTTTGGTCAAAGATGAGGAGTAATGTAGAAAATTCAAAGAGATAAGAGTGATTGGCTGAAAGGAGAAATTGTATTATATGTTCTATGATTATATGATCTATATTGTTTTTGACTTTATGATGGCAGTGATTATGTTTTTGTTTGGAATGTGGTTTTATAAATCAGAAGGAAAAGCTGCTAATTTCTTGTCGGGTTATAATATGAAATCAGCGGATGAACGAAAGAAATACGATGAGAATGCTATGTGTAAGGCATATGGAAAAAGAATGATGTTTATGTCAGTTCCTTTTATTATTGGAATAATCATAGATATCCAATATCTAGGAATTGGTTGTTTGATTGCATGGGGGATATGGTTTATTATGTTTGTTTTGTTGCTTATTGATAGGCATAAAAGAGAACGTTAAATTCCCATTTATTGGGAAGTCGCTGAGAACGAAAAATCGGAATTTGTGAAATCCACATATTTTAAGAAGGAGCCTTCGCTTATGCGAAAGCTCCTTTTCTGCATACCTTACTTTTTCAGCTTTAAGCCATCCCGGAATGCTTCGCCCACACGCTCAGTGACTTTATAATAGCCGTGGGTGTAGGGGTCAAATGCGATGGCGTTGACCTTAGACATATCAATTTTTCCATCCACCATAACGCTCTCATCGGCAGTGACATTGACCACCTTGCCGATGACGCCACATCCGTATTCATTGTTCTGATACTCGATAAACCTGCACTCCAGGCAGATCGGGAACTCGTTGATGACAGGGGCATCTACTGTTTCTGCTTTGCTGGCGGTCAGACCGCTGCGGGCAAATTTATCGGCGACTTTATTTCCGGACTCTACGCCGAAATAGTCTGCTTCCACTATGTGGGCAGCATCGGCAATGCTGACGGTGAATGCTCCCCGTGCCTTGATGTTCTGTACAGTCTTGTGTGTCTCGGTAAGGTTCAGAACAACGGTGTCCCGCTCCTGCATAGTGCCCCATGCGGCGTTCATGACATTGACGCTGCCGTCCTCGTTGTAAGTTGCAACCATCAGAACAGGCATGGGGAAAATGCCTTCGGTAATTTTCAGTTTTGTTCTCATGATAACTCCTCCTTGTGATCATATTGACAGGACTATTCATCCTGCTTATAATTATATCCATGCAAATTATAAATTCAAGTACTGATAATTATGATAGGTACTATCTTAGGAGAAAGTGAAATGATAAAAAATTATATTGAGAACGCCAATTTCGAGGACACCGGCTTTGCCTACACACTGTCGCTGATCTCCGGCAAGCACAAGATGGTCATTCTTTACTGCCTGATGGAGTTTGAGACGGTGCGATTCAATGAACTGAAACGGTATCTGAAAACCATTTCCGACAAGACTCTCAGCACGAATCTCAAGGAACTGGAAGCAGATAGACTGATTATCCGTACCGAGTATCCGCAGATTCCACCGAAAGTGGAGTACTCCTTGTCTAAACGTGGAAAGTCGCTGATGAAGGTGCTGGATCAGCTCTGTGTCTGGGGCGAGGAAAATCGACTGACAGAGAGATAACTTCAAGTTTGTTGAATTAAAAATGAAATAAAGTTCCAGTAATCATAGAGTGTATGGATTCAATTCCATATGCTCTTTTTCTTTACTTAATTTCATGAAAAATGTAAAAATCTAATGTTACGAGTTGCATTAAAGAAAACTCGTAAGAAAAAAGTAAAAAAATTTGCTTTTGACCACTGTAAAACATGCTCTGAGCGTTTCGTTATATGAAGGGATAATTTTTCTTTCATATTTCAAAGAAAAGAGGATAAAGAAATGTCAGAAAAAAGATGTTATACAGTTCAAGAGTTACAGGAAATCTTAGGAGTCAGCAGACCTACTATTTATAACCTTTTAAAGAAAAAGGAATTCCGATGGATCCAGTTGGATGGCGGAAAGTATCGCATCTCTAAGAAGAGTTTCGATGACTGGCTCGATAACTTGGAACAATAAAAAACAGGGTGTTGATCAGGCAGATTTTGTCTGCAATCGACATCCTAAATTTTTATCTGGATTTGAGATATGATATAAGAAAAAACACTAACACTAAAAAAGACAGGAAGTGAAGAATAAATGGCAACAGCAATTATGAAACAAAAAGAAGTTCCGGAAATGGACGATGTTGAAGAGATCATTTCAAAGATATCAGAAGACAGTCCTTACAAACGGCGTCCGACACAAAAGAGAACCTGGATGACCGTGCCGGAAATGGGAAAGCTGCTGGGATTAAAAAAGACAGATCGATACTGGCTGGTGCATAAAAATGTTTTTGAATCTAAAGAGATTGCTGGAAAGATACGAATCAATATTGCCAGCTTTGAAAAATGGTACGCCAATCAGATTAAATACCATAAAGTTACCGGAGAAGAACCAGGGAAAGAATTGAAATCCTGGTCCTATTCCGTTAAGGAAGTTGCGGATCTGTTGGGTGTTGATGAGTATCTTGTTTATGATTTACTCAAGAAAAATCAAATGGAAGCTGTTATTGTCGATTACTGGAAACGAATACCAAAAGAATCTTTTCAGAACTGGTATAAAAGCCAGTCCCGGTATCGAACAAAGGAAGACAGAAAAAAAGACGCTCTTCTGGAAGATGCAACAATTACGATGCCTGAGATGGCACAGCTGCTTGGAACAACCAGAAGCGCAGTATATACAATTCTTGATAATCCAAAGTATAATCATTTTTTTGAATTCATTGTGATTGCAGAAAAGAAAAGGATCACAAAAGAGAGTTTTCGAAAATTCCTGGAAGGTCAGGATCGGTATAAGCTGGATCCATCGAATGATTATGAAGAACTTGCACAGGAACAAAATATTGCCCTGGCTAATTTCCGGCGGAAGAAATTATCACAGACCGGAATACGAGGAAGCAATGGAAATATAAAGTATCTTACTTTTGATGAAGCTTCCTATCTGGCAAAGGTCAGCAGAAGCATGATCAACAAGTGGGCGGATAAAGGGAAGTTCACAGTAATAAAAGTTGGCAGTCGAGTTAGGATCCTTCGGGATGAATTTGAGGACTGGATGGAACAAAGAGATTTGGAAAGGAGCATGCAATAATATGGCATCAATAAGAGAACGAAACGGAAAATTCAATGTAATCTATTCCTATACGAATGAAAAAGGCGAGAGAAAACAGAAATGGGAAACCTATGAAACAAAAGCCGAAGCAAAGAGAAGAAAAAAAGAAATTGAATATAAAAAAGAGATGGGATCATTTGTCGTTCGTAAATGCAAAACACTGGATGAGCTTATTACAGAATATGTTGCATTGTATGGAAAAGAAAACTGGGCACTTTCTACATATGAAGGAAATGTCTCTCTTATCAATAACTATATTCTTCCGGTTATTGGTGATGCAAAGCTGTCAGAGATTAATACCAGATTTATCGAAAGATATTATCAGAGTCTTTTAAAGAAGCGTGCTGTTATCAATCCATTAAATAAAACCAGTCGAAATGAATTTGTATCGTCCAGTACGGTCAGGGATGTTAATAAGCTACTTAGGAACTGTTTTGAGCAGGCAGTGAAATGGGAATTGATGGAGAAGAATCCCTGTACTCATGCAACTGTACCAAAACATAAATCACAAAAAAGAGACATCTGGACAGCGGATACATTGATGTATGCGCTCAGTGTCTGTGAAGATGAACGATTAAAGCTCGCAATTAATCTATCTTTCTCATGTTCCCTGCGACTTGGTGAGCTGCTTGGTCTTACCTGGGATTGTGTAGATATTTCTCATGAGGCAATTGAAGAAAACCGTGCATATGTCTTCATCAACAAAGAATCACAGCGTATAAGAAAAGAATCTTTAAATGCATTGGATGGAAAAGATGTGTTGTTGGTATTTCCGACAAATCATAAGAAGAATTCTACGGTCCGTATTCTGAAAACACCGAAGACAGAAAGCAGTGTGCGTAAAATATTCTTACCGAAGAGCGTTGCTAATATGCTGGTAGACTGGAAAGCTGAGCAAGATGAAATGAAAGAAATTCTTGGTGATGAATATATGGACTATAACCTGGTTATGGCAAGTACCTTTGGGCTTCCTCTCGGAGATGGAGCAATCCGTGGTCCTTTAAAAAAACTGATCGAGGACTATAATCTCCCACCGGTTGTATTTCACAGTTTCCGTCATAGCAGCGTTACTTATAAGCTGAAATTGAATGGTGGAGACATCAAGGCGGTACAGGGTGATTCCGGCCATGCTCAGGTCAATATGGTTACGGATGTGTACTCTCATATTCTGGATGATGACCGAAGGAAAAATGCAGAGCTTTTTGAAGAAGCATTTTATGAGAAGAAGAATCTGGATCCACAGATGCATGTACAGCAGGAAAATAATAATGCAACTGTTGCTGATGAAATCGATCCGGAACTTCTGGCAAAAGTGTTGGCAAATCCAGAGATGCGGGCATTGCTCAATTCACTGGCGAAGACGATGAAGTAATGAAAAATAGTGAAAAAATAGTGTAATTTTAGTGAAAAAACGATTCGCAACGATATAAGAAATAAGTATCGGAATAATAATACAAATAAAGCTTCAAATGAATCAATAAATGAATCTTTAAATTCAAATAGTTGGTAGCATACACGAACACAAGGCAGACAGGAATTATTTCTCGAAGCCAATGTAGATGAACAGAAAAGACTTTTAGAAGTTCTTCGATTCCGTTACAGAAAAGGTTACAGAAATTTTTAATGAATAAAATTTGCCAGTCAAAAACGCATGGACAAACCGTCTCGTATGCGGTATATTAATTGTAGACAAGAAAATATCTTGTGCTTTCGATAGGAAGTTTAATTGAATACTGTTTACCATGATCGAACGTACGAAGCATGGTGGTCATATAACAGATGTCGATGGTAATATCAAGGCATTCCCCGATTATTAGCTGGAGCAAACAATCAGCTAACTTTCAGAGCTTTACAGAGCTTGACAGAGGGGGTATTCAGAATAACTCAAATTGAATCGGAAACAGTTTTTAATAGTGTCCCATATGGGTTTACCTTACCTCAGATTGACAGAGAGTGACAATAGGTTGGAGCTCTCCTAAGCGGTAGGCCGGAGGTTCGACTCCTCTTAGCGACGCCTGGATGTTATACCGAAAACTTTGTAGTCAAAGTTTTCGGTTTTTTATTTTAGGATAATATATTGTTTATGGAAATAAATATTTAAATAAAACAGAATTTGATTATTTGTCAGGAATGATGGTAACACAAAATTTTAAGAAAATAAATTTTTAAATAAATATTAAATTTTTAAATAAATATTTAAGAAAGTCTCTTTGCCAAACATGGGATAAAATTAAGAAACAAATAAACTATAAAATGGAGATTATTACTTTTTAAGAATAAAATAAACAATTAAATCAAATAGATAAATAAAATATAAATGTAATACATATTGACAAGTAATTAAAATAATAAGATAATTGTAAAGTACGTGTAATACCCTATTACTCAAATGTTACAATTGCTATAATACAATTGTAAAGTACGATATTTAAAGGAAAGGTTATAAAACCGAGATTATGGATTATATTGTAATGGATTTGGAATGGAATCAGAATCCTTATGGTAAAAACAATAATCATCCTGACATACCATTTGAAATAATAGAAATAGGTGCAGTTAAAGTAAACGATGATTTAGAAGTTGTAGATGAATTTCAGCAGGTTGTAAAACCTAGAGTTTATAAAAGATTGCATTATAAAATCCAGGAAATTACTCATTTGACAATAGAAGAGTTAAATTCGGGTGAAGATTTTAGAAAAGTGATAAGAAATTTTCTAAATTGGTGCGGAGATGACTATATCTTTTGTACATGGGGATCAATGGATTTGACAGAATTGCAGAAGAACATGAAACATTATGGGATGGAAAGAATATTAGAATTTCCATTATTTTATGTTGATTTGCAAAAAATGTATAGTTTGTGTTATGAAGATGGTCATATAAAGAGAACTTTGTCATATGCAGTTGAAGAATTGAATATCAAAGAAGATGAACAATTCCATAGAGCTATATGTGATGCAGAGTATACTGCTAAAGTAATGAAAGCAATGGATTTTGATAAAGTAAAAGAAATGCTTTCAATTGATACTTTTTATTCTCCAAGAATTAAGGAAGAAGAAGTATTTGTTAGATTTCCTACTTATACAAAATATATTTCAAGGGAATTTTTAAGTAAAGATGAGATGTTTTTTGACAGGGATGTAAGCAGTATGAAATGTAATGTGTGTGATAAACCATTAAAAGTTCTTATAGATTGGTTCTCAGACAGTGGAAAAATGTATTATTGTTTGGGTGAGTGTCAGGAACATGGATATGTTCGAGGAAAAATAAAAGTTAAACCTCGGGAAGAAGATAGTTTCTTTGTTGTTAAAATCATGAGGAGTACTGATGAAGAGGGAGCAGAAAGTATTAGAGAAAAACAGGAAAGCATTAGGGAAAAAAGACGAGAGAGAAGACAAAAATCGTTAGATAGTGAGATTGTCATCGAAGAAATATGGGATGAAGATGAGATAAAATCAGAATTGGATGACAAATAATAAAAAGGACATGTAGACGGGAACGTTAACATGTCCTTTTTATTATTATTATTTTGTATTGTTGTAATTCTCCATCAATGAATCAAGTTCATTTAATAAGCAATCAACTTTACCGTAGAAGGCATCGTTATTTGTAGGAGAATCAAAATTATCTCTAATATTTGTAAGAGCATCAATAATATTATTTAATCTGTTCTTACCACTTCCGTTAAGATATAAGAAATATCTGCTACGTTCATTTTCCTGTGGTGTCATTTTCTTCAATACAATCTCGATATTTGGCTTTTCACCAATATATCTATATGTAATTGAAGGTGATGCATGGTTAAATAAGTTCTGTAAGTAGTAAATATCACCTGTTTCATGATAATAATTCCAAGCAAAAGTTTTTCTCATTGTCTGTGCTCCGATTGAAGTTAAGCCAATCTTGTGACCAACAGATCTTAAAACTCGATAAGCCTGTTCTCTTGAAACCGGTTTATCAGATGAAGCATGTCCTCTAATTAAGAATGCTTCAGGATTTTTTCCCTTAGTATAATCTTTAATAATTGCCTTCAAATCTTCTGGAATTTTGAAAGTATTTTTGATGTTCTTTGTTCCAATTTCAACTGTGATTTCATCTTTGTCAGTAACATCTTTGTTTTTGAAATTTAAAATGTCCTGAAGTTGTAAACCTGTTCCAACTCCAATTTCAAACATAATGTAATATTTATAGTCTGTGTTTTTCAATGCCTCTTTAAATTTTGATAATGTTTCAGAATCCTTAATAGGTGCAACCCAATTCATATAAACCCATCCTTTCAATTCATTGATTTTTAACGGTTACGTCTTCTTTTTGAAGCTCTTACTGCATTTAAATGGTCCATTTTCTTCTTAAAGAAGATAATAATTACTGCTAAAATAACTAAAATTACTGCAATAATTATAATTTTAAATATAGCTGAACTAAATTTAAAGTGAGACTTTGATACAGTTTCTTTTTTAGTTGTCTTTTTAGTTGTGTCTTTGTCAGAAACTTTTGAAGAATTATTTGAATTTTCAGAATCTACAGAAGTTTCTGTGTCAACTGTAGTCGATTCTTCAGGAGTAACAGTGGCATTAACACTTATTTTATTTGACACTTCACTATACAAAACAGGAGCAGTTCCAATTGTATGATTTCCATATGAGTAAGAAATCGTAGCAACGGTATTGTTGTCGTCAGAACTATCCTCGTTTAAAGTAATAGTAGAAGTTGTATCAGCAAAATTAGCATCTTTTGGAAGTACAACTACAGCATCTTTAGATAATGATAATCTGTGAAGCTTAGTTTTAAATATAGAATCAAAATTGTTAGTAAATGTTGATTTGTTTTCAAATCTAGTATCATTTTCAGATACATTTGTCAATTTAAAATTCTTAAATCCAAAGTCTAATAAAGCTGTTGTATCCACATAGGAATTTGTACCAGGCGAATTAAGAACAACAGTAATAAGAGTCATGCCGTCTCTTTGAGCACTTGTTACTAAAGTTGTTCCGGATTCATTTACAAAACCGGTCTTACCACCAATGATTCCGTCATAATGGAAGGAATTCCATGGCTGAACCATCTGATGACGCTGACTTATAGTAAGAGGTTCTTTTCGCTTGTTATCTGTAGGTAGTGTATAACTTGAGGAATTAATAATTTCTCTAAATACCGGATATTGTAATGCTGCCTGCATAATCTTTGCCATATCGTAAGCGGTTACATAATGTTTTTTATTAAAAAGTCCACATGCATTTGCAAAATGAGCATCATTTGCGCCAGCCTGTTTAGCACGTTTATTCATTAATTTAGCAAATTCTTCAATACTTCCACTAACATGTTCTGCTAAAGCAGAGGCTACTTCATTAGCGGATTGCAACATTAATGCATATAAACAATCTTTAACACTCATTTCTTCACCAACGACAGCTCCAATATTGGCTGCTTCAGGTTCAAGAGTGTCAATAGCGCTCTGTGAAAATGTAACAGTATCATCAAGATTACAATTTTCAATGGTAAGTAATGCTGTCATGATTTTAGTGATACTGGCTGGATACATTTTCTGATGGCATTTTTTATCAAAAAGTACTGAACCGGTAGAGGCATCAATCATTACGGCAGTTTCGGCAACTAATCCCGGTCCACTAGGCCAGGAAACAGTGTCTGCACTTACAACAGAGTTACTATTATATGAACAAAAGCCAAATGATGTTACCGTAATAACAATCATCATGACCATAGATAATATACGTTTCATTCTTAATCTCCTATATTTTGATGTTGGTTATAATCTATAATAGTTTAATAAATGGAAAATTAGTTTAATTAACCTAAATATCATAATATAGTATACAGCAAAATAAATGAATATAAAAGACAAAAAATTCATTAAAACTTAATAAATATAAAATGTCCTATATTGTAAATTCTAATTTATAAATGTGAAAAAAGTATTAATTAAATGTGAAAACTAACTTATAAATAATTAACACGTGGAAATAGAAAATATCCTATTTTCACGTGTTAATGTATGAATATTAATTTTTATTTTGCGTCAGCTCTAGCTTTTATTACTTTAAGCCTTGTAAATTCTTCTCGCTCTTTTTCTTCAAGCGCATTAGAAATTGTTTTAACAAGTCCTTCATATGTTGGAATTGTTATATTCTTTAGAGCATTTGCTCTTTTTTGCGTTTTCTTAATATTATAAGCAAGTCGGTAAGCTGAATTTTCAATCATCGAAAGTCTGATTGTTAAATCCTTTACTTTTTCAAAACAAGTTTTTGCCTTGTCTAGAGACTCTGTAGTTCCATAAAAAGAGTAAACAGGATTATGAACAGATTCGTTATTAGTAACAAGAGGAATTTCAGTTCCCATGATACTTCGACTTTTTATTTTTACATCATGTTCAAGAGGAACATTAAATGCAAATATTTCAACATTTTGGATTCCAAGTTCGATATTTGCTCTTTCCAAAGCTGTGTAAGCTTCAGTAAATGTTTTATCGATATCGTCCTGAATGTCTTTAGCTTTAGCATTTAAATCCATAATTTCACGAACAAGAATATTACGTTTTTTGTCCATTAGTTCAAAGCCCTGTTTCGCAAGAGCAAGAGAATTTTTTGCGGCTATTAAGTTACCTTTGGTTGGTACTGCATTTAAATCCATAAAAAACCTCCTTGTTTGAAAAATTAAAGTGAATCAGAATCTTCTTCGTCATCATTTAAAGATACACTATCGTAATATTTCTCAAGAATCTTTGTATCAATTCTATCAAGTTCTTTCTTAGGAAGAAGATGTAATAACTTCCAACCTAAATCTAGTGTTTCTTCAATAGTTCTATTTACATTTGGTCCCTGACCAACAAATTGCTGCTCGAAAGCTTTACCAAATTCAAGATATTTTTTATCTGTAGGTGATAATTCATCTTCACCAATTACTGATGCTAGAGCTCTGGCATCACCAACTTTTGCGTAAGATGAGAATAACTGGTTAGCAACATCCTGATGATCTTCTCTTGTAAATCCTTTACCGATACCATCCTTCATCAAACGTGAAAGGGAAGGTAATACATTAATTGGAGGGTAGAGTGACTGTCCGTTTAATGAACGGTCTAAAACTATCTGACCTTCTGTAATGTAACCTGTTAAGTCAGGTATAGGATGTGTTATGTCATCGTTAGGCATTGTAAGAATAGGAATTTGAGTTACGCTACCTTTTGCTCCTTCAACAATACCTGCCCTTTCATATATAGTTGCGAGTTCACTGTATAAGTATCCGGGATAACCTTTTCTTGAAGGAATCTCACCCTTTGAAGATGAAACTTCACGCATAGCTTCTGCAAATGATGTCATATCAGTTAAAACAACTAAGATATGCATATTTTTTTCGTATGCAAGATATTCTGCAACAGTTAAAGCAACCTTTGGGGTTATCAAACGTTCTACAACAGGGTCATTTGCCAAATTTAAGAACATTACAACGTGTTCAGAAGCTCCGCTTTCTTCAAATGTTTTCTGGAAAAATTCAGCAACATCGTGTTTTACACCCATTGCAGCAAAGACAACTGCAAATTCTTCATCAACATCATCACCAAGAGATGACTGATTAACAATCTGTGCAGCTAACTGATCATGAGGTAAACCATTTCCGGAGAATATAGGAAGTTTCTGTCCTCTAATCAATGTTGTTAAACCGTCAATAGCTGAAATACCTGTTCTAATATAGTTTCTTGGATATTCACGGGAAACCGGATTAAGTGGTTTTCCGTTTACATCTCTCTTTTCTTCAGCAACGATTGGACCAAGACCATCAATAGGCTGGCCAATTCCGTTGAAAGTTCTTCCTAAAATATCAGGTGATAAGGCTATTTCCATAGGGTGTCCTGTTAATTTTGTATGTGTATTTGAAAGGGACATTCCTTCTGAACCTTCAAATACCTGTATAACTGCTTTATCTTTGTAAATTTCAATAATACGACCGAGACGTTTCTCGGCACCGTCATTCATTGAAAATTCTACTATTTCATCGTAAGCCGCATCTTTTACACCTTCAAGTGCAATAAGAGGACCATTAATTTCGCTTAAACCTAAATATTCTATTGCCATTTTGGTACCTCCTTATGCATGTCTAGCCATGATTGATGCATAGTAATCATCAATTTCATGTTTATAATCATCAAATTTTTCAAGTTCATTATTTGCAACATCATATTTGATAGAAATAATTTTTTCAAACATATTGTTTTCCTTTAATACTGATACAGGAATTCCAAGATTAATAATCTCAAAAGCCTTATCATTCAAATAAAGGATAAGTTGCATCATTTTTAACTGCTTCTCAAGAGGTACACATGTATCTTCAGCATGGAATGCGTTCTGCTGTAAAAATCCTAAACGTATAACTCTGGCTATTTCAAGAATAAGCTTTTGGTCATCCGGAAGTACGTCACTACCAATAAGTTTTACAATTTCCATCAATTCGCTTTCTTTATTTAAAATAGCTAAAATTCTGTTTCTGCAGTTTACAAAATCAGGACCTACATTTGTGTTGTACCAGTCTGCAAGATCATTTACATATTCACTATAACTTGTAAGCCAGTGAATAGCAGGGAAGTGCCTTGCATAAGCTAATGATTTATCAAGTCCCCAGAAACATCTAACGAAACGTTTTGTATTCTGTGTTACAGGTTCTGAGAAGTCACCACCCTGAGGAGAAACAGCTCCAATAATTGAAACAGAACCTTCTGTTCCGTTAAGGTTTTCCATATAACCCGCTCTTTCATAGAATGCTGAAAGTCGGCTTGCAAGATATGCAGGGAAACCTTCTTCTGCAGGCATTTCTTCCAAACGGCCTGAAAGTTCTCTTAAGGCTTCAGCCCATCTAGATGTAGAATCGGCCATTATAGCAACATCGTAACCCATATCTCTGTAGTATTCAGCAAGAGTTAAACCAGTGTAAATACTAGCTTCTCTGGCAGCAACAGGCATGTTAGATGTATTTGCAATTAATGTTGTTCTGTCCATCAATGGATTTCCTGAACGAGGATCTACTAATTCTGAGAATTCATCAAGAACCTGTGTCATTTCGTTTCCACGTTCACCACATCCGATGTAAATAATAATGTCGGCATTTGCCCATTTTGCAATCTGATGCTGAGTCATTGTTTTTCCTGTACCAAAACCACCTGGAATAGCGGCTGTACCACCTTTGGCAATAGGGAAGAGAGTATCAAGAATTCTCTGACCTGTTACAAGTGGCTGGCTGGCAGGATAACGTTTATTAATAGGACGAGGTGTACGAATTGGCCATTTCTGAGTAAGAGTCAATTCTAATTCTTCACCATTGTCTTTCTTTATTACTGCTATAGTTTCGTTTATTGTATAAGGACCATCATCTACAACGCTAATAACTGTTCCAGAAATATAAGGGGGTACCATTGATTTATGTAAAATGGCTTTTGTTTCCTGAACTTCTGCTATAACTGTACCACCGGATACATAATCACCCGGTTTAATTGTAACGTGAACATCCCATTTTTTTGTTGTATCAAGAGAATCAACACTAACACCACGGCTGATGAATGCGCCTGATTTTTCTCTGATTTTACTTAAAGGTCTTTCAATACCATCAAAAATATTGTTTAAGATTCCTGGTGCAAGAGTAACAAAGATTGCAGTTCCAGTTCCATAAACTAATTCGCCCGGTTTAAGACCACTAGTTTCTTCGTATACCTGAACGGTAGTCATTTCAGATGTAAGACCAATGATTTCGCCAACAAGTTTTTCTTCGCTTACGTAAACCATTTCACCCATCTGAAAATCGGTCTTTCCTTTTATATAAACTACAGGACCGTTAATACCGTATATCTTTCCTGTTTTTACCATCTGGCTGCCTCCTAAATTGAAATCGTAAACTTTTCCTGCTCCTCAGCAAGCTTTGTTTTAAAAGAATTGTCAACTAACATATTTTTATCTGAAATAATAGCTTTACAACCACCAATAAAAGGAACAGTGCTTATTTTAATATCGGCACCTGTATGACTTTGTAAATCAGATAATAAAGATTCGTCACTTGAATCAATATAAAATTCTACTGTAGTATCATTAAAATCTGAAGATATTTTGTTGATTTGTGATATAAGTTCCTTTTTATATTCTTCTGTTTTCTTATAAGCGTTCAATTTTTCAACAACTGCTGAAAAAATTTGAGATTTCAGCTTGTTTTGGTGTAATGTAACAGTTCTACGAACTTCAGCCTGAACTTTTGAAAGTTCTCTTTTAACTTCAAGTCTCACCGCATTTAGTTTTGCGCTTTCAACGGACTTAGATTCTAAAAGTGCTGTTTCTTTATGTTTTTCAAACTGTTCATCAAGAGACTGTTTGTAAGCTGTTAGTATATCATTACTTTTAGCGGATGCATTATCCAGGGAGACATTTTTAAAATGTTCCATTTTTTCTTCTATTGTCATGCTAAGCCCACACTTTCTATATTTTTATTCCGATAGCTTCATTAATATATGCTGTAATGAAATCCGGACGACGGCCTGAACCGTGGCGGTCAGGAATTTCCAGCAACAAAGGAAACGTACGGTTTAATTTAATATCATCAACAATCTCAGGAATTTCTTTTCCAAGCTTTTCTGTCATTAAGATAATTCCAATATCTTTTTGAGAAAGAACTTCGTCTAAAGCCTGCTTAATTTCCTGCTTTTCGTGAACAACAACTCCATCAATTCCTGCAAGACGCATTCCTGTAAGAGTGTCCACGTTATCACTAATGAGAAACATTCTCATAATTTGTTCCTCCTATCTGTGTAAGTGTTAAAGTTGTATGATTTATAATGCACCTAAAATCATGAATGCGATAATTAATCCGTAAAGAGCAATACCTTCTGCAAGACCTGCAAAGATAAGTGCTTTACCAAATACGCTTCCATCTTCACTAATTGCTCCAAGAGCAGCACTTGATGCACTTGCTACTGCGATACCACCACCAATACCTGAGCTACCAACTGCTAATGCAGCTGCGATGTATCCAAGACCTGAACCTAATGATAAGCCGGCAGTAGTTGTTTCAGCAGCACTTGCTGTCTGAGCAAACATAACAACAGTTGATAAAACTAATAAACCGAAAAATCCAACAACGTTTATTGCTAATGATTTTTTAAAGCGGCCTCTGCTCTTTTCACCAACAAAGTAAGCTACCATAGGTACGATAATTGATAAAGTTAATGCGATAAATAATGTGACTTTTAATAACATATTTTTGTCCTCCTAGTGTTTAATATTTTT
Source organism: Eubacterium sp. AF19-12LB (assembly GCF_003479125.1). Classification (NCBI taxonomy): domain Bacteria; kingdom Bacillati; phylum Bacillota; class Clostridia; order Eubacteriales; family Eubacteriaceae; genus Eubacterium; species Eubacterium sp. AF19-12LB. The sequence goes on from NZ_QUGP01000009.1 coordinate 73,694, forward strand.
TGAATAAGGTTTAAATTCCTTACCGGAACCTGAATAAAAACGGCCAAATAATTCATAGTATTCAAGACGCAATCCCTGAATTGCTACAACAAGGCCTTCCATACCACATACGAAAATGTTACCAAGAATTAAAACTAAGATATTTGGTGAACCTCCGTCTGTAGCTCCTGCTAATGTTAAAACTACTTCCATCATGGCACCGTGGCTGATTGCAAACGCACCGACACGAAGGAATGATAATGTATTTGAAAAATAGTTTAACAACATCTCAAAAAGTTCAAAGAATCCTTCAACAAAATACATTGCTGCTGATTCAGGAAATAACTTTTTGTTCTTTTGTACAAGATTTACTATAGGTGTCTTTAATGCAATTAGAATTAATGGAATGACGAACATTATTACAAGAACGATAGTTCCTGGAAGAGAATGTCCTGACATGTATAAAATAACTACAGCCATTAACGATGCATAAAATATAAGACCTGTAAGACCGTTAGGTCCTATAAGTAAATCTGCATATTTTTTATTTTTGAAAGCATTTACCATATTAATAATCATTGTTATGAGTATTAAGAATACACCAAATAATATGGCAGCTACAAAAACTGTGTTAAATGAACCAACTATAGGCAAATTCATTTTACTTGTTCTTGGGTTAACCCATATTTGAGGAATTACACCCTCAAATCCAAATACACTTCCGTATAATAATCCAAATATGGCGGAAGTAAATCCTGCTGCTGATAAAATAGCGGCTAAAGGAATCTTCTTTATCAGGTATACAATTAAGCCTATGGCAAATATGCATAATCCCTGTCCTAAATCACCAAACATTGCACCAAAAAGAAGTGAATAAGTTATTGCTACAAAAATAGTAGGATCAAATTCGCCGTATTTTGGTAAACCGTACATTTTAACGTACATTTCAAATGGTTTTGCAAATTTAGGATTTTTTAATTTTGTAGGTGGAACCTTTGATTCATCAGTTTTATTATCAATCATACAAACAACATTAGGATCATTTTCTGTCTCGGCCTGAAGTGAAAGAGCATCCTTTGTTGCCATCCATCCACAAAGAATATGGAAAACTATGTTAGAATCACGTGTACATGCTGCAAGTTTTCTTACATCAAAATTTCCATATGCAATTTCTATTCTGTTGCAGGCAGATAAAACATGAGATTTATTTACCTGAACTAAAGTTGAAATTCTACTTTCTACAGTTCTTATTTTTTCATCAATTTCTGAAATTGACTTTGCAATATTCATACATGCCTGAGCAGGAGTACCTGAATAATTATCAGGAATTTTAACCTGTTCAAAATGTAAAGCTTCAAATGATTCATCAACTTTTTTTATTGATATTTCAGGAGCAAAATAAACACCCCATATAAAATCATTGTCAACAAGACAATCAATAAAAACAGCGTCAAGATCAGGATTAATAAATGTTTGGAAACTGTCCCACATATCTCTAGGAACACGACCAAAACGGTATTTGATGTAATTCATTCCCAAAACCTGTTTTAAGTCGTACTCTAAATTTTTAAAAGGAGAAATACAATCATAATCTTCATTTAATTTATCTTTTCTTATATTGAGAGTATTAATTTCTTCTTTTAAATCTTTGATTTGGTCATCGATGTTATTTATTACATTAGTAGCTTCTTCAACACTCATATCGGTTAATGGAGAATTAGCAATGCTTTCATCCATTAATTCAAGTAAAGCGTGACTCTTATCTAAAATATCTTTGTATGGATTAGCTTCAACGTATGGAAGTAAATTTCCTGATGAGTTAAGTTCTACTAATGCATTTTCAAGTTGTATCTCGTATTTTGATAAATACGTATCAATAACTCTGTCGATATCTGATTTAGGTCCGGCAAGAGTTACAAAACTCATTTGTACAATCACTAGATACCACTCCCCTTTCCATTTATATATTGTAATGTCTTCTCCGGACTGTATTGATAACGAATACATTCAAGAGCAGTAATGATTTTAGCTGATTCAGAGTTTTTCATATGAAAATATCCGTTTATTGCAGCTAATGAATAAGGAGATTCTTTAAAATCTTTAAAAATTATTTCATCCATAATATGATTACACTGCTCTTCAAAAGGCATTTTGCTTGTGAAATCAAAGTGTTTTCCATATCTGGTTTTTGATATTAAAGAAATAGTATCCTCAATAGTTGGTGCTTCAACTATATTTTTTATTTCTGATTTTTTTAATTTATAATTTACAGGAATTAAAAAAGTATAAATTGAAGCTGATGAAACTGAATAGTAAGATTTGCATCTGTAAATCCATAACATATTCAGAAGATCAATACGTGAACCGTATGATTCGGTAATATATGCACATTCTTTTTTAGAATAGGAATCTTTTGCTTTCCATATAGAAGCAAAATAGAATAAATCCAATCCCATTTCATAGTCAAATAGTGCAGCGTTATCTAAAGTGCTGACCTTAAGAAGTGGTGCATAATAAATAGTACCCTTTAAACAATTTATAAATTCTTCCATAGTTGTAGTCTGGGAAAGCTTCTGAGTGTCAATCTTTGAATGCTTCTCAAAATCATTCTCGATTACAGAAATAGAAGTAGATTGTCTAGGATCAAGCATTGCCCTCATATATCTTTTAAGCGTCTGAATTTCATATCTCATAAAATAAAGATTGAGATATTTACGCTGCCTTTTCTGAGCAAAACAATAAATCTTAGAAAAATCAGAATATGTTGAAAAATTAAGTAACCATTCAATCTGTCCACGGTGAATTGTAGAAGGGTCAATATCTGCAAAAAGTTCTTCATAATAAGGAAGCTTTTGCAGATATGCAAATGCATCTGCCACAGTAGTAAAGTGAGCAAGTTCTTCGTATTGTTCGTTTGTTAGTAATTTACTATGCATGGCTTTGATTTTAGTTGTCAAAGCACTGTAAGCTAATAAATTTCCACCTGTCATAGAATCACTCCTTTACAATATGGTTAAATATGGACTCAATCCATAAATCTTTGTTAGCAGTGTACATAGAATCTAAAGTTTTTAATGAGGCTTCTGTTTCCTTCTTGAAGTCATCAATAGCGTGCTCATTTTCAACAAGTAAAGATTCTTTTAATTGGTTTACCTGCTTGTCGATGCTGCTGGAAAGTTGTTCATCGAATTCTTTAGTCTTTTGCTTAATCATGCTTGCGTAAGCTTCTTTTTCCTTACGGGTGCTCTCCATAATCTGAGAAGAAGCTTTGTCGATTTTAGTTAAATCCGATATGATTGAATTAATATCATTTACCATATGCAGCCTCCTTTGTTTAATTAGTATGTATAAAAGTCTCATAAATAGACTACCACTTTTTAAATAAAATGCAACAAAAAGAAAAATTCTTAAGAAAAGAAAAATGTTTATTTATTTTATAAACATTTTATTATAAAATATTATAAGTTAAGTGAAAAAGTAAATTATAAAATTAAATTTTCGGAGGATAAAATGCGATTAAGAAATGTACCGGGTTCACGAGAAGCAATTGCAGAAAGTGAATATACAATTAATGAACCAGAATTAAATAAAGGAAAATGGAAAGAAATTTTTGGAAATGATAATCCTATAAGAATTGAAATAGGAATGGGAAAAGGTAAATTCATTACAACATTAGCGCAGCAGAATCCAGATATTAATTACATTGGAATAGAAAAGTTCTCAAGTGTTTTAATTCGTGCAATAGAAAAAATGGAAGAATTAGAACTTACAAATTTAAAATTTATAAGAATGGATGCTGAAAAAATCGAAGACACATTTAATAAGGAAGAAATTGATAAAATTTACTTAAATTTTTCCGATCCATGGCCAAAAGACAGACATGCAAAAAGAAGACTTACATCAAAAGAATTTTTCAAAAGATATGACAATATATTAAAAAAAGATGGAGTAGTTGAATTTAAGACAGATAATAATGATTTGTTTGATTTTTCATTGGAACAGATTCCTGAAGCAGGATGGAATATAGTGGAATATACAAGAGATTTACACAACAATGAAAAAATGAATGAAGGGAATATTATGACCGAGTATGAAGAAAGATTTTCAAAAATGGGTAATAATATTAATAAATTAATTGCAAACAGATAATAAAAATAAAAAGCTAAGCGTCAATAATGTATTTAATAAAATTAGATTATGTATAAATACATTATAAAATGCTTAGCTTTTTAAATTAGTTTGCTAAAGATTTAATATTTAAAAAGTTATTAAATGCTTATTTTTTTACCTTCATAAAGTCCGAAATAATTTTTAAATAATCAGTAAAACTCTTTGAATTAGATTCATGCTTTATTTTAGGAAGATTAACATTTTGCTTTTCTAAGTTGTGCTCAACAATATCGTCAAGAATGCTTGAAATAACAGCAACACAAGGAACGCCTAAAAACATTCCGACAATTCCACCAATCCATCCTCCGACTGTAATTGCAAAAATAATCCAAATAGGGCGAAGACCAGTTTTGTCACCTAAAATCTTTGGACCAAGAATATTTCCGTCAAACTGTTGTAAAATTATAACAAAAATTAAGAAAGCGAGTCCCTGCTTAGGTGACACTGATAAGGATATCACTAAAATGCTAGGTATAGCACCAATAAATGGACCAAAATATGGAATCATATTTGTAAGACCAACAAATATACTAACAATAACTGCATATGATGAACCAATATTAAACAACTTCATACCTAAAAGGCATATTATACCAATGATTAATGAATCAATAGTTTTACCAATAATAAATCCACTGAAAATGTCATTTGCATGCTTAAAAGTGCTCCATACATAGATTGCACGTTCTTTTCTAAAAATTGAATAAACAATACGTTTAAAGCTTCTTGAAAGAATATCCTTATCAAGTAACATATAAATAGAAACAATAATTGCAACAATAAAATTTAATACCCATCTAACAATTGAAATGGAAGCATTGGCAATTGAAGGAGCTAAATTGGCAGCCCATGATTTAAATGTTTCTAAGTAGCTAGGCATGGCATCCTGAATTGCAGCCTGAACATATTCGACAGTTGAGTTAGGATATTTCGAACTTATTTCTTCTATATAATTAATAAAATTCTGATATATTGTAGAAATATTTCCAGCAATATCAGAAATACTTTGTATAAATGAAGGTATAATAAAGAATAGTGCTAAAATCAACATACCAAAAACAATAACGTATGAGGATATTAAAGCAACCATTTTACGTACCTTAACATTAGATATATGAATTGTGTTTGTAAAAAAACGATTCTCCAACTTTGATGAAAGGTTACCCATTATGTATGCAATAAAGAAACCAAGTAAAAATGGAGAGAGGCTGGATAAAAGACCCAAAAGAAGACTTTTAGTTTCTGACCAGTTCCAAATACATCTTATAAAAAATACTGCTACAACTGTAGTAATAAGAGCATAGATGCATAGGGTAAATAATTTTTTGTCGGGTTGAAATTTATTTTGATTCATAGGAAACCTCCATATATTTAAACTGAAAATAACAATTAATTGAAGTATAACAGTAACAAATAATCAATACAAGAAGATAATAATAAAAAAATAAAAAAAAGGGGTTGATTTTTGTATAATCATGAATTATAATATCATCGTTGTCAAAAATACTAAGCGCGATTAGCTCAGTTGGAAGAGCACCTGACTCTTAATCAGGGTGTCCAGGGTTCGAGCCCCTGATCGCGCATTTGCGGGTACCGTTTCTGTAGTGCAACTACGGGGATGGTGCTTTTTTTGTGCGTAAGCAATGAGTCCACATACACCAAAAAAGGAACAGGTTCTAGAGAAAGCTTGCTTTCAGAAAGAACCTGTTCCTTTTTTGGTGATGCGGCGAATGCCGCATCAGTGAGATATAGCGAAGCGGAATGGAACTGTATGTGGACTCATTGCGATTAAGAAGAGACGAATGCCGCATCAGTGAGATGTAGCGAAGCGGAATGGAACTGTATGTGGACTCATTGCGATTAAGAAGAGACGAATGCCGCATCAGTGAGATGTAGCGAAGCGGAATGGAACTGTATGTGGACTCATTGCGATTAAGAAGAGACGAATGCCGCATCAGTGAGATGTAGCGAAGCGGAATGGAACTGTATGTGGACTCATTGCGTTAGAAAAGAAGCGAATGCCGCATCAGATTCTCCCATACTTAGCAAGAATACCCAGCAATTTATTGATAGCAATCGGTTTAGACATATAATCATTCATTCTGACATCAATACTTCCATTCATTAGATTAACTAATTCCTTACCAATAGAAAGTCCTAATCCGTATCCGTATTTAATAAATCAGCGTAATACACAGAAGTATAGTCTCTGCAAAGAACTTCTAAAAATTGACGTTCCTGTTCTAGAGCAGAGATACTTTAATTTAAGGTAGTTTGTAAGTTTTTTTCTGCCATAAGGGTAAAAATCACTTCCTAAAACACTATTTTTATACGTTTCATAAATTTATATGTATATTAAAATATATAATATTTAAATAAATTTATATGATAATACTGCAAAAATGGCATGTCAATTAAGTTATGGGAGGGTTTAAATAAAAAAATAACTTCAAAATGTACAATTGAAGTTGAATTTGTTATAATAAAAAATTGAGTAAAATAATTGGAGGATAAAATTATGGATATGAACATTGTTTGTTTGGATTTAGAGGGAGTTTTAGTTCCTGAAATATGGATTGCATTTGCAGAGGAGACAGGAATTCCTGAACTTAAGAGAACAACAAGAGATGAGCCTGATTACGATAAACTTATGAAATATAGAATTAACATTCTTAAAGAACATGGATTAGGTCTTAAAGAAATACAGGATACAATTGCAAAGATTGATCCTATGCCAGGTGCTAAGGAATTTTTAGATGAACTTAGAGCAATGACTCAGGTAATTATTATAAGTGATACATTTACACAGTTTGCAGGTCCTTTAATGAAAAAATTAGGATATCCTACAATTTTCTGTAATTCATTAGAAGTTGCTGAAGATGGTGAAATCACAGGATTTAAGATGAGAATTGAAAATTCAAAACTTACAACAGTTAAAGCGTTACAGTCAATCGGATATCAGACAATTGCCAGCGGTGATAGTCACAACGACCTTGGAATGATTAAAGCAAGTAAAGCGGGATTTTTATTTAGAAGTACAGAGGAAATAAAGAAAGAATATCCTGAACTTCCTGCATTTGAAACATATGATGAATTAATGGATGCAATTAAGAAGGCATTATAGACAAACAAAAACCACATCAATTTGATGTGGTTTTTGTTTGTCTATATAATATTTAGTTAAAAGATTTATAATAAATTGAAATTCCTGAGTCCTGATACAAAAATGAAATTAATACATCTTTAGTTCTCCACCAGGATTCTTTGTATCCATTTGAATATTCTCTGCTGTAAGTAGCAGGACCAAATTGGGAAGAAGCATCAGCGATAATTGAATCATAAGCTGAAGCATCTAACTTTCCATATTGCCAGCGAACTTCTATAAGTTTGTTATCTTTAAATACATAAACTAAAGATGCGGAAGCGTCGGAAACATTAGCTACAGTTCCGAATGCTGTAGGGTCATTTTTACCATTAAATGAATATGTAAGATAAGTATATCCATCAACTGATGATGAATCATCTGGATTATCTAAAGTATCATCGGACTTACTCTCTAATGCTTTGATTTCATCCATGGATGATGCAAAACTAATGTTTCTAAAATTAATTTCTGAATCCGCAATTTCTGTCTGGTCACCGCTTTCATTCTGAACAACAACAGGTGGAACAGTAGTGCCGGAGTAACTTGAACTTGCAGCGATTGTTCCTGAAGTTGATGATGACTCGTTTTTATTTCGGGAACATTGAACAACAAAGAAAATTAAAACTATAGCTAAAAGTGCAATAGTAATAATTTCAGCAATATGCTTGTTAGAAGAAGTGTTATTGTTAGAATTGTTTGTTGAAATATTGTCAGATGAAACATCTGAATATTTATTATCGTTGTTATTATTATCGGACATAAAACCCTCCTTAAGTAAAAAAATCTATTTTAATAATAGTAAATAAATTAAAAAATCACAATAGAAAATTAATATCTCATATGATTATTTACAAAAATATACATAAAATCGCTTAATAAAAGAAAAATATTAATAAATATCAATAAAAACATTGAAAATATACTTTATATATTTTAGAAATTTGATATAATTTAACACGTAGTACCTAATACTTGATTTTACGAAGAATCGTAAAATAGAACCACTCCTAGGGTTCATAAGTATACTAACATATTTTTCAGTCCGGAACGGTTAAGGCAAGGGGGCCCTAACCGTTCTTTACGTTTATAAGAAAAAAAGGCATAATAGTACAAAATTATAATTAAGAGGTGGTGGACAAAATGAAGGGATGGCTTGTAGTTAACGGATATTTAAATAGTGATAAATTTAATGAAATATACCAATGGCTTGTAATTGCAGCAAAAAAACAGAATTGTGAATTGAAAATAATGACTAATGACAGGTTGCTATCAATTCTTGGAATAGAAAGTGGGAAAGTAGATTGGAATAACAAGCCGGATTTTGTAATATTTTGGGATAAGGATTACAAATTAGCAAGATTATTGGAAAAAACAGGATTAAAAGTATTCAATAATGCAAGGGCAATTGAGGTTTGCGACGATAAAGCATTAACATTTATTGCTTTAAAAAATGAAGAGATAAAGATGCCAAAAACATTCATGTCACCAATGACATTTGAAAAAGAATATTCAGATTATGCATTTTTAATGCAGGTTGAAGGAAGCCTAGGATTTCCGTTCATAATAAAAGCAAATAAAGGCTCGTTTGGAGCACAGGTGTATAAAGTTAACAATCATCAGGAAGCCATAGATACAATAAAAAAAATAGATGGAAATGAATTCATAATGCAGGAATTTGTAAAAAGTTCAGTAGGTAAGGATTTGAGATTAAATGTAGTTGGAAATAAAGTAGTCGCGACAATGAAGCGTTTAAACGAGGATGACTTTAGAGCGAATATAACCAATGGTGGAAAAATGGAACAGTATAATCCAACACAAAAACAACAGGATATGGCATTAAACGTGTGCAGGGCACTAGGATTAGATTTTGCAGGAGTTGATTTGATGTTTGGAGAAAATGATGAACCGATTTTTTGCGAAGTGAATTCCAATGCACACTTTAAGAATATATGTGATTGCACAGGCATAAATGTTGCTGATGCAATTATTGAATATGTTATAGATAAGTGCAAATTATAATACAAAGTCTGGTTTGGAGTTGTTAATTATGACAGGTTACATGATTTATGAAAAAAACGATGCACAGAAAAATAAAATGTATGTTGAAATGCATAAAGAAGCCTTTGCAGATTTTGGTGTAGATATAAAACTAGTACTGACAGATAAAATTTATAAAGAACATAAAATGGAGTTAGGAAAACCTGATTTTGTAATAAACAGAAGCAGGGATTATATAATTTCAAAAGAGTATGAAAAAATCGGAATCAGGGTATTCAATTCGTCTGAAGTAACAAGAATTGCAAACAATAAAGGCTTAACATATAAATTTCTAAAGGGAAAAGTACCATTTATGCCAACGGAATATGAAAAACTAATGTTAATAAGTGGTGTAAATGTTAATAACAATTTGATTTCATATCCTTATGTGTTAAAAAGTTGTAGTGGTCATGGTGGAAGTCAGGTATTTATGATTAATTCAAATGACGATGAAGAGATTGCAATTAAAAAAATTGAAAATGATAAATTTGTAAAACAACAATGCTGTACAGATTTAGGAAAAGATGTAAGAGTATATATAATAGGGAATAAAGTGGTGGCAGCAGTTTTAAGAACCTCAGAAAAAAGCTTTAAAAGTAATTATAGCCTGGGCGGAAATGTTTCTTTATATGATTTAAATGAGACTGAAAGAAAATATGTAGACACAATTACACAAATGTTACCAATGGATTTTGCTGCAATAGATTTTATATTTAACAATGGGCAGGCTGCATTTAATGAAATAGAAGATGCAGCCGGTGCCAGAATGTTATATAGCATATCTGATATAGATATCGTAAAAATGCAGGTTGAATATATGATGAAAGAATTAAAGAAGTCATGCATTGCCAAAAATTAATATGGCAAATCAGCTTTTCCTTTCATAAATTTAATAACTTTTTTCTTTTGTGCCTTATTAGTTATAATGTCAGGCTGCCAGTTATTTGTGTCGCCTGTGTATACATAACAGGGAATAATTTTACCGGACTGATTAGATAAAACTCCATCGGTTATTGTAAGCTTATGTGTGTAAATAATTGTCCTGTTTTCAGGATGCCTGTTACCACCGAAAATAAAATTACCAAGAGAGTAAATAATTGTAACTCCTTTATATTTTTCCATTGGCTGCAACACGTGAGGATGGTCGCCCATTATCAAATCAGCTCCGGCATTGATTAAATCGTGGCAGGCCTGTTTTTTCCATGATTCGGGTACATGTATAGCTTCTTCTCCTCCGTGAAAATATATAATCTGGTAATCAGAATTTTCTGATGCTTCTGTAAGCAGTTCTTTAATTGAATCTACAGCGTAAGAGTTGTACATAGATACACAAAGAATTGCAATATTAAATCCATTTTTTGAAAAATAAATATTAGAGCCTTCTTCGCCCCATTTTACATTGGCTGCATCAAGTGCGGCCTTAGTATCAGAATGTCCCTGCTCGCCATAGTCATTAATGTGATTATTTGAAATCGAAACACCGTCAATTCCGCCGGCAGAAAGAATTGCGGCATTTTTTGCAGCAGATTTAAACCAAAAAGCTCTCATTCCGGGGTCAGCATATTGTCCCTTATCACGTACTTTTAAATTCTTGCTATCTGAATAAACATTTTCGCAATCAGCCATTGTAAAATCGTCATTAAGGAAAATGTTACTGACTTTAGAAAGAAAATATTTAGGCTTCTTTTCATCAGCAACGTCATTAAAACAATTTGCATAATATGTATTTTCATCTGTTGCGCAAAGACAATCTCCAATAAAACTTAAATCAATTGTAAAAGTATTGGTTGTTGTTGGCTCTTCAGTAGTAGATTCGGCTAAATTATTAGAAGGTTCATTGGAAACATCAGTGCTATAAGCAGGTTCTGTATGCTTAGGTTCCAGTAATTTTACAGTGCCAGATATTACTGCAACAATAATTAATATTGAAAGTGCACCACTTAAAATAAATTGCTTTTTATTCATAAATCCTCCGTATTTATAGTGTAAAATAAAATATAACATATTAAAATCTTCTGATTTTGAACAAATGAAAACGATAGTATTATATTTTATTTTAAATTTTATGTTTACACGTTAAATATAAACGAATACATATTATTTTACAACTTAACATTTCCTTAAGAAATATTCGTTTTAATGACAAAAGATAGCCTGTGTGCTATAATCACGAATGATAAAAATCATTTCAAACGGAGGGATAACGAAATGGAAAAAGAAGTTAAAGTATCGGTAATTGTGCCGGTGTATAATTCAGAAGCCTTTATTAGACAGACTGCAGAATATATTTTAGGACAATCTCTTAAAGATATAGAAATAATATTTGTAGATGATGGTTCTACTGACAAAACAAGAGAGATTCTTGAAGAAATAAGTAAGACAGATGATAGAGTTAAAGTATTGCATCAGCAAAACAGTTTTGCAGGTGCTGCAAGAAATTATGGATTCAGAGAATCATCAGGAAAATATTTAGTATTTTGGGATGCAGATGATATTTTTCTTCCGGAAGCGTTGGAAAAAATGTATGACAAAATAGTAGAAGACGATGCGGATATATGTATTTGCCCGGCTGATTACTATGATAATGAAACCAGCAAGATTTTGAAGAATAATGTATACATTAAATATGATATGATTCCTGAAAAAACTCCATTTTTAAAGAAGGATGTTGAAGATGTATTATTTAATTTTTCAACAAATGTTCCTTGGAATAAAATGTATAAAAGGGAATTAATTATTGATAATAATCTTGAATTTCAGCAGATACAAAGGGCAAATGACAATTATTTTGTAATGACAGCATTTTTTTATGCAAACACATTTACCTATATTAATGAAAGTGTAATTCAGTATAGAATTAATTTATCAACAAGCCTTATTGGTGGAAATTCTAAGACCCCATTATGTGTATATGAGGCTTATAAAAAAACTTATGATAGAATTAAAGATGAAGCAGGATTTGATAAAGTAAGACAGAGTTTTCTTAACAAGGCAATGCGTGCATGCTTTTATTTCTTAAGTGTTCAGACTAAATTTGAATCATATGAAGTACTTTACAATAAGTATAAAAATGAAGTGTTTAAGGAATGGAATTATCCTGAAGATAAAGAGTTTTATTATAATGAAAAAGATTATAACAGATATCAGAGAATGAAGGAAAGTACAGCAATAGAATTTATGGTGTGCGAGTATCAGGGGGCAATAAATGAAGTTAGAAAATTAAAGAATTCAAGATATCAGCTAAGATTGAAAAATGACAGACTTAAAGATAAAAATGACAGACTAAGGGAAAAGAATGAAAAATTAAAGATTGCAAAAGAAAATTTGAAAGCTCAGGTTTCAAGACTCAAAGCTAGAATTGCAGAAATTGAAAATAGTACGAGTTTTAAAATTGGAAAAGCAATTACTTATTTACCAGGCTTAATAAAGAAAGCCATAAAAGGTAAAAAGTAAAATATAAAATAATAAAAAATAAGAGAGTGAATAAATGTCAAAAAAGAAAGATAAAACTAAGAAAAATGGAATAACTGTTTTAATAGGTCTTATCGTAGTTGCTATTATAGTGATTGCTGTGGTAGCTGTTATTCAGTCGACCACAAGTTTAAGTACTCATAAACCAACAAACGCTGCAAAGAACTATGTAAAGAGTCTTTTAAAGGAGATGGATTATGATCTCGTGGTTAAAGGCGCAGAAGTAAAATATCATGGAGATCTGGATAAAGCTAAGGAACTGTATGGAAGTGAAGTAGATAATAAAAATTCCATAGAAGATTATTGCGTAGTTAATGTAAAATTAATGACAAGCACAGGAGATGAAAAGAAGTATATAGTTGATTGCATAAAATACAATGGCAAATGGAAGGCTATGGGTGTACATTCTGATTATAAAGAGTCAGAAAATAGTAGTAACAGTGCAATCGATAATCTGCCTAAAATTAATCTTGATGGAGAATCTAAATAATGAGCGTGGTTAACAATTTTTTTGGACATTTAAGAACAATAACGAAACATAGGCATATGGTTATAAAACATTGTAAGAAAGCAGGGATACTTTGGCAGGGGTTAAGACATGACTTGTCAAAATATTCACCAACAGAATTTATACCTGGAGTTAAATACTATACAGGTACAAAAAGCCCTAATGAAGGTGAACGAATTGATAAAGGGTATTCTGTCGCATGGTTACATCATAAAGGAAGAAATAAACATCATTTTGAGTATTGGATGGACTATAGTAATGTTACTCATAGAAATGATCCGGTAGAAATGCCTTATAATTATGTAGTGGAAATGTTTTGTGACAGAGTTGCTGCAAGTAAGATTTATAATGGAAGTTTATATAAGGAAACTGATCCTATAGATTACTTTAATGCAAAACATGGTCAAAGAACAATCCATCCAAAAACATCGGATGAGATTGAAAAACTTTTGAAAATGCTTGCCAGTGAAGGTGAGGATGCTACATTTGCCTACATTAGGGAGCAAATGAAAAAATTTAGAATTGAAAAGAAAAAACATATTAAATTGAAACGAAGCCTGCGAAATTATTAACATTTTTAAGTAGATAATAAATAAACATGGGCTATCAAATGCTTAACAAAGAGTAAAAAAAGAGCACCATAATGTGTATTAGATTAAATTTGTGATGCCAAGGTCAAAAGGTTTAAGCCCACATGAGCTTGATCATGAGTGGGTGAAAGACCTTTTGACCCTGCCATCAAATTATTATAAAATACACTTTTGATGCTCATTTTTATATGTATTTAATTTTCAACTTCTTTCTTAAAGATTACAAGTTTGCTTAAAACGTAATTTAAGACAATAACTACAACACTTATTGTAACTTTGCTAACCATTCCCTTTATACCGAAAATTGTTCCGTTTACACCTAATTTTACAAGGAGAGGTGTTCCAAAAACCTCAATTATACCGGTGAAAATTCTAGCGGAAATAAATTTGCCAAATTCAGCAATGACAAAAGAAGGTTTCCAGCTGTAACTTTCAAAAACCCATATTTTATTTGTAAAATATGCAAATATAACAGCAATTGTCCATGAAACAATACTTGAAAGTAATACATTTGTGTCATCGGAGAACGCTGAGAATACGAAGGTGAAAATTGAATAAGAAACCCAGCTTATAAAAGTAGTTGCAAAACCCATAATTAAGTACATAATAATTTCTTTGTACTTAATAAATAATTCCGAAAATTTTTTCATAATATTAATCTCCATATAGTATTATGTTGTTTATGTACTAATGTACTAAATACAACCTTTATAGTATAACATAGGCACAACAGCGGTTCAATAGATAGGAAAGTTGCACTGATAAAATTGTCGACTAATATCCTAACCTGCTGTATAATTGTTCTTTAGAAGTTTGAAATTTAAAGAGTATTTGAAAGAGTTAAAATAAAAAAGTAATATTAGGAAATTAGTATACAAACAAGGGTATTATTTGAAAGAAATATATTAAAAGAAAAGGAAAGAAAAATGAAATTTGATTATTTAATAGTAGGAGCAGGATTGTTTGGAGCAGTATTTGCCCATGAAGCAACTAAGGCAGGGAAGAAGTGTCTTGTAATCGACAAAAGAAACCATATTGCCGGAAATATTTATTGCGAAAAGATAGAAGATATTAATGTTCATAAATATGGTGCACATATTTTTCATACAAGTAATAAGAAAATATGGAACTATGTTAATGAGTTTGCAGAATTTAATAATTACATAAATTCTCCTGTGGCAAGATATAAGGATGAATTATATAATTTGCCATTTAACATGAACACATTCAGTAAATTGTGGAACATTGCAACGCCTGCTGAAGCCAAGGCCATTATTGAAAAGCAGAGAGCGGAACTAAATATTAGCGAGCCAAAGAACTTAGAGGAACAGGCATTGTCATTAGTTGGAACAGATGTATATGAAAAATTAATAAAAGGATACACTGAAAAGCAGTGGGGAAGAGATTGCAAGGATTTACCGGCATTTATTATAAAGAGACTTCCGCTTAGATTTATTTATGACAATAATTATTTTAACGACAGATATCAGGGAATCCCTATTGGCGGATACACTGAAATTGTTGAAAAAATGTTAGAAGGAAGCCAGGTAGAACTTGGAGTAGATTACTTTGAATTTAAAAAACTACATCCTGATATTGCTGAAAAAACAATATATACAGGTATGATTGATGAATACTTTGATTTCAAATTAGGACATCTTGAATATAGAACTGTAAGATTTGAAACAGAAGTTTTAGATACTGATAATTATCAGGGGAATGCAGTTGTAAACTATACAGAAAGAGAAGTACCTTACACAAGAATTATTGAACACAAGCATTTTGAATTTGGAAATCAGCCAAAGACGGTTATTTCAAAGGAATATTCATCAGAATGGAAGCCGGGAATTGAACCATATTATCCAATTAATGATGAAACAAATGGAAAGTTATTTGAACAGTACAAAGAGTTGGCAGATAAAGAAGAAAATGTAATTTTTGGTGGAAGACTTGGAAATTACAAATATTATGATATGGATAAGGTAATAGAGGCAGCGCTTGATTGCGCGGAGAAAGAATTGGCGTAAGGAGTTTCTATGATTCAGCATACAATAACGCATACATTAGAGAAAATGGGATATCAAAATATTTCAGGAAATACTGTTACCGCAGATTGCATGTTTAGATTTAAAGATGGCGAAGCAAAATTTTGTGTCATAGTTAAAAATTGGGGATTGAATGCACTTAATTATGAAGAGGTTGTGGAATCTACAAAAGAGGTGGAAAATAAAATTCTATTGACCGGTGGAAAAAGCTTTGAAGCGTTTTATATAATTATCACCGATAGAAAAGAAAATGTAGAATGGTTTCAGCAACATGGCATGAAATTCTGGATAGCTGATTTAAATACAAAAAAGTTGTTAATCTATGAAAACCAGCCGGATGATTTTGAAGGATTAAGAAGTATTGTAGAATGTGAACTTGAAAAGACTGACATCTCAGATGGAAAATATGAATATGACTGGGATGAGGTTAAGGTAAGAGATAATAATGGAGAAATTGTAGACATAACAGACCATTTTAGACAGAAGAAAAAGATTCCGATAATAACAATTTTATTGGTAGCGATAAATATAATTGTATTTATAATTGCTCAAATATTTGGAAACACGGAAGATGTTGATTATATGATAAAGATAGGCGCAAGCAATTATGAAGATGTGCTTATGAATGGTCAGTTTTACAGGCTTTTCACATCTATGTTTCTGCATTTTGGAGCAGAGCACTTACTTAATAATATGTTTATGTTGGCTGTTTTAGGAAATGAATTGGAAACTAAAATTGGAAAAAGACATTTTGCAGGAATTTACTTAGTAAGTGGACTTTGTGCAAGTATAGCATCTGTTGTGTATCACTATTATATAGCGGATTATGCGGTAAGCGCAGGAGCTTCAGGAGCAATATATGGTATATTTGGAGCGTTTATTGTGTTCATGATTATGAATCGTGATGATGGAAGAAAACTCAGCATAGGAAGAATAGCATTTGTTGTTTTCCTTCTTATATTTGGAAGTTTTCAGGAAACAGTGGATTTTGTAGCACATATAGGTGGATTTATAGCCGGAGCAGTGCTTGCAATAATCCTTTGCATAAATAAAAGAAAGACAGAGGTGTAAGACAATGGTAAATGATGATTGTATTTTTTGCAAATTAGCAAATGGCGTATTTGAAACAAATACACTTTATGAAGATGATGATTTTAGAGTTATTTTTGATGCCAGTCCTGCAACAAAGGGACACGTTCTTATTTTGCCAAAAGAGCATGCGGCAAACGTATTTGAACTTTCAGAAGAAACAGCTTCAAAAGTATTTGTACTCGCTAAAAAAATAGCAACTGTATTAAAAGAAGTTACAGGATGTGAAGGAGTTAATATTTTGCAGAATAATGGTGAAATTGCAGGTCAGACTGTATTCCATTTCCATATGCATATAATTCCAAGATATAAAGGCGATACAGCAAATATCAAATGGGTTCAAAATGAAGTTGACCAGGCTGTTGTCGATGAAATTATAAGCAAGGCAAAAGATTTATTATAATGATGTCAAAATTAAAAGGCTTTCACCAACGTATGAGCAAACTCATGTGGGTGAAAGCCTTTTTAAATTTGGTATTTTAATTTATAAAGTAACGTCCTTGATTAACGAAATAATAGTGTCTACACCATTAGAAAGTCCGGAAACACGCATTGATTCAATGTAATCAGCACGGTTGTCATAAACTTTCTTAATTGTATCTAAAAGAACATCAGTTGTCATTGTATCTTCGTCTATTACTTCACAGAATCCCTGCTTCTCAAATGATTTTGCATTTAAAATCTGGTCGCCACGACTTGCATTTGCAGACAATGGAATTAAAACACTTGGTTTGTTAAGTGCTGCAATTTCGCAAATTGAATTTGAACCGGCACGGGATACAATAATATCTGCCATAGCAAAGAAATCTTTCATTTCATCACTTATGTATTCAAATTGTGCATAACCTTTTGTACCTACAAGGCTTTCGTCAAGTTTACCTTTGCCGCAAAGGTGAGCAACCTGAAAATGTTCAAGTAATTGTGGTAAAGCAGCACGAATTGCATCGTTAACTTTTTTGGCACCAAGACTTCCACCTACGACTAATAAAACAGGTTTGTCAGTAGTAAATGAACACATATTAAGAGCATTAACTTTGTTTCCTTTAAACAATTCTTCTCTTAATGGAGAACCTGTAAATACTGCTTTATCTCCAAGAAATTTAGCTGTTTCAGGAAATGTGTGGCATACCTTAGTTGCGTAACGCATTGCTATTTTATTTGCTAAACCGGGAGTCATGTCGGACTCATGAATAATTGTTGGAATTTTGTAAGCACTTGCTGCCATAACAACAGGAACAGTTACAAATCCGCCTTTAGAAAATACAACGTCCGGTTTATATTTCTTAATAATTTTTCTAGCTTCAAAATATCCCTTAATTACACGGAAAGGATCAGTAAAGTTTTGCCAACTGAAATATCTTCTTAACTTACCTGAAGAAATTCCTACGTAGTTTAGACCTTCTTTTTCGACTAATTGTTTTTCCATTCCGTTATAAGACCCGATATATTTAATGTCAAAACCGGCTTCTTTTAATTTAGGAATTAATGCTATATTTGGTGTTACATGTCCTGCTGTACCACCGCCTGTAAGAATAATCTTTTTCATAATAATACATCTCCTTGCATAATATGTAATGACTCCGCCTAATGGTTGGTGGATAATCGTAGAAAACAGTTAATAAACTTTGTTAATTTTAGTTTAACAAAACTTAAATTGTTTCCTGATTTATAATCATAATTTTGGGGCCAAAATCACATTTTGACCCCATGAGTGTCGTAATATAACAACATATAATTTTATTTTTTATCTGCATTCAAGCTGTCTACATAAGCCTGAACAGTTTCGTAATCTTCTCCACCTAAAACTTTTTCTATGATAGAAGAAGCATTGGCAACAGAAGTTTCATCAATTGACAAAACAGATAGATTCTGTCCGTTCCAAGTACACTGTTTATAGCCGTCATTTAAACCACTAACACTGTATGAAACAATGTTCCAGCCATTGTAACCGGCACTTAACTGTTTCTTTAATTGAAGATTTGCTAAAGAACCTAAATCCATGTCAGTCGTAAAACTTGAACCGATTGCATTAATAATTTTATTGTAATTAGTTAAAGTTGAAACTGAAAGCATTTTATCAGTCATTGCTTTTATAACTGAAATCTGATTTTTGTTACGCTGAACATCACCACTTGCAAATGAATGACGCTCACGTGCATATGTAAGAGCTGTTGCTCCATCCATTTTCATTTTACCTTTAGTAAAAGTATATTTCTTACGTTTTGATTTATTAGTCTGCATATCTTTATCAGTGTAGTTTGCATAAGTATATGTGCTGAAACCTTCTTCAACATTAACAGTTATTCCACCTAATTCATCAATCAATTCAGAAAATCCTGTAAAGTTTAATCTGAGATAATGATATTCAGGACTGTCAGTTGTTAAAGTTTTACCATTAATCTGTATTCCGTATAAATTAGATAATGTGTTCATTAAAACCTGATAACCCGGCTTCCATGTCACTTCCTGTCCCCAACCCCATTCACTAGGACTTGTTGGTTCTGCCGGTTCACCACTTCCGTATAAACCACAGTGAGTAAGTTTATCGTATGAATTTGCAGCAATATTTTTACCTGCCTGAATTTCCACATAATAATCTCTAGGTGTTGAAATTAAAGCAACTGTATTTGTTTTAGGATTAACAATAGCTAAAATATTTGTGTCTGAACGACCATTTGAATTAGAGTCAGTTAATTCGCCAAAAGTATCACTTGCTGAAACATACACAACAAATGGGTCTTCAGAAACGGCAGCCCCTTTAGTATCAATAATTTTTGTTAAAGGTGCAACAAAATATGTACCTAAAAGACAAATAATAATAACTATAATAGAAAGTATCTTACCTATACGTCTTAAAATAGTTCCCCTTGTTGCAAATATAATTGTAATTAAGAAGAATATTCCAAGAACAACGCCAAGACCAATTGTAAGTGGCATTGTTAAAATGTTGATAGTTACCAGTTTAATCATTAAAAAGACTGAAGTAACTAATTGTAATATTGATAATATAATTCCAAATATTGTACTAACTTTATTTGGATTCTTTTTCTTTCCTGAATCTGAATAATCTGAATTAAAATCTTTACCATATACAGATTTATATTCATTTCTTGATTTGCTCATATGTACCTCCAAAATAAATGAGAAAAATCAGCCTGTAATTAAATACAAGCGTACTTGCTGTGTAATTATACTATATTGAATAAAAAAAAACAAACTAATGAAGGCGATGATGTCAATAATTAAGAAAATTTTAAAAAGTTCACAAATATGGCATTAATTGACAAACATTATAGGCTTTGATAAAATTAATAGAATTATGTACACTAATAAATAGTAGTAGTTTAAACGGACAGGAGTAGTTATGAGGGAATCAAGTGCGTTTAGAAGATGTATTATATTGTTGCTTCAGGCAATAATAATTGTAGCGCAGACTTATACGTTCTGGCATTTTTGGGACACTTATTATAGTGAAGGTTTAACAAGAATGTTCTTCTTTAAAGGACATATCGTAATTGTTTTTTTATATGCATTATTGTTTGGCGTGTTTGCAAACGTTTATGGAGCATTTCAAATAAGCAGATTAAGATTTGGGGATATGGTATTTTCTCAGATTTTATCATTCGGATTTGTTAATGTGGTAATGTATTTGCAGATTTCAATGCTTTCATTAAAGATGGTTAATGTAGCTCCTATTTTAGGAATGAGCTTTGACAATCTTTTATGTGCATTAATTTGGAGCTGCTTTGCAAAATTAGTCTACAGATGGTTATATCCACCAAGAGATTTGTTGCTTGTATATTGTGATAGAGATTCTGAGGGGTTAGTAAAGAAAATGAACTCCCGTAAAGACAAATATGACATTAAGGCATCAATTCATATAGATGAAGGCAACGAGAATGTATATAAGACAATAAGAAAGCATGAAGCAGTATTGCTTTGTGATATACCGGCACAGAGTAGAAATGAAATATTAAAATATTGTTATGGATGCGGAAAAAGGGTATATGTAACACCTAAATTATCAGACATTATTTTAATGGGTGCCGAAACAAATAATATATTTGATTCACCATTACTTATTACCAAGAGCAAGGCTTTAAAATGGGAACAGACAGTAATCAAGAGAATTTTTGATATTGTTATTTCACTTATACTTTGTATTCCAACAATCATTTTGACAATTATTGTGGCAATGTGTGATTTGGTATACGACCGAGGTCCTGTATTTTATACTCAGGAAAGACTTACTTTAGATGGAAAGAAATTTAAGATATTTAAATTTAGAAGTATGAAAGTAGATAGTGAAAAAGACGGAGCAAGATTGGCGGCTAAGGAAGATGACAGAATTACTCCAATCGGAAGAGTACTTAGAGCTTCTCATTTAGATGAACTTCCACAGGTATTTAATATATTATTAGGAACAATGTCTATTGTAGGACCAAGACCGGAAAGACCGGAAATTGCTGAAAAGTATTTGGAAAGTATTCCTGAATTTTCATTTAGACTTAAGGTTAAAGCCGGACTTACAGGATTTGCTCAGGTTTATGGAAAATATAATACTACACCATATGATAAATTGAAATTAGATTTATATTATATAGAACATTATAGTTTTTGGCTTGATATTAAACTTATTCTTATGACATTTAAGATTATGTTTATGAAAGATAATACAGAAGGTGTTGAAAAGAATCAGAAGACAGCGACAATAACTAAAGATGTATTGAAAAAATAAAGGCAGGGTTATAACTTTGGAAAATTATTCTGTTTTAATGTCTGTTTATTATAAGGAACAGGCAGAAAACTTAAGAGAGGCCATAGACAGTATTTTAAATCAAACTGTAAAAACAAATGAATTTATTATTGTAAAAGATGGCCCTTTAACAGAAAAACTGGATAATACAATAAAAGAGTATGTGGAAGAATACCCGGGTGTATTTAAAATAGTTACTCTTAAAAAAAATATGGGACTGGCAAAGGCATTAAATAAAGGTATTGAGCAGTGCAGTAACGAAATTATTGCAAGAATGGATAGCGATGACATCAGTATGCCGGACCGAATGGAACGCCAGTTAGAAGCAATGGAAGCAAATAGAGCAGATATTCTTAGCGGAACTATTGTGGAATTTGATGAAAGCGTAGATAAGCCGACTGCCAAAAGAGAGCTTCCTGAAAAAAATGAGCAGATTATTGAATTTGCAAAAAAAAGAAGCCCATTTAATCATCCGGCAGTTATGTATAAAAAAAGTTCAGTTTTAAAATCAGGATTGTACGAAGATTATACATATTTTGAGGATTATAATTTATGGGCAACAATGTTAAATGACGGATGCATAGGATATAATGTAAGGGAACCGGTGCTGTATATGAGAGCAGGCGAAGGAATGTACAAACGCCGTGGAGGATTAAAATATATATCCTATATATATATATTTAAAAAGCATTTAAAAGATATTGGATTTATAACAACAGGGCAATTTATAGGTGATACGGTAGCAAGAAGTATTGTGAGTATAGTCCCATATAAAGTTAGAAAATTCATATATGCAAAACTTTTACGCAAGTAAGGTAATGAGAAAATGAACAAGAATGTATTAAGGCTTTTTTTTAAGCCCTTAACAATATTAAATAAATTTACTGCAAAGGATAGCAGGCTTATATTCTTTTATTCTAATTTAGGATTTAGGGACAATGTTAAAGCTATGTATGATTACCTCATTGAGGAAAAATTCAATATGGGCTATAAGTTTGTAGTAAGCATAAATGATTATGAAGACTATAAGGACAATGCCCCTGAGAATGTTACATTTGTAAACAATAAAGAGGGCATTAAGTATTTTATGAAGGCAAAATATGCTTTCTATTGCTTTGGCAAATATCCTATTAAGCCATCAAAAAAACAGAAAGTTGTTAATTTGTGGCACGGTATGCCGTTAAAGAAGATAGGAAACATGGAGTCAGGGTTAGAAAAAATAGATTATAATTTTTTTACTGATATAGTTTCTACATCAGAATTATTTAATCCTATTTTGATGAAAAGTTTTAACTGCAATGAAAAACAGGTAATTATAACAGGACAACCTAGAAACGATGAAATGTTCAAGGAAAATCCTATCATGGATGGTGCTGTAAGAAGAGGTGCCGATAAAGTTATTTTGTGGTTGCCAACTTACAGAAATGAGGAAAAAGATTTTCCAACACCGGTGCTTACTGAAAGGCAGGCACTTGAATTAAATGAAATGCTAAAATTAAGAAATGCTAAGCTTATAGTAAAGATTCATCCCCTTCAAAAATTGTCAGGTGAGATGAAAAAATATTCATATATAGAATTTGTTACACAGGAACAGTTGAATAAATCTGAAATGACAGTTTATTCATTACTTAGAGCAGCAGACGCACTTATAACAGATTATTCATCAGTTTATTTTGATTTTATGATGTTAGACAGACCTATTGGATTTACGGTAGATGACATAGAAGAGTACAAAAAAAACAGAGGTTTTGTATTTGAAAATCCGTATGATTACATGCCAGGATATAAAATATCTAATTATGGTGATGTTCTAAGTTTTATAGAAGATGTAATAGAAGGAAATGACAGATACGCTAAAGAACGTAGAGAGTTAAATAAAAAAATAAATTTCTACAATGATGGTAAAAGCTGTGAAAGAGTTGTAGCTAAGGTATTTAGGAGACATAACTCATGAAAAAAATAAAAGATTTGTTGAGATGCATTATGCTTCTATACAAAAGAATGTTGTTTTTTATTGCAAAAATCACAACAAAAACTGATGAAAAGGCTGTGTTTTTTGAGTCATTTCAGGGAAGAAGCTTTGCCTGTAGTCCAAAAGCAATGTATTTGCAAATGCAGCAGGATGATAAATATAAAGATTTTTCATTTTTCTGGGGTTTGAGAAAAACAGACAGAGAAGATTTTAGTAATAAAAAAAATACTCAACTTGTTAAATTTGAAAGTTACTCATATTATAAGGCGTTGACAAAAGCAAAGTATTGGATAGTTAATTCAAATACAAGGTTATTTTTGAAACCGGGCAAAAAACATGTTTTCGTCCAGACATGGCATGGAACACCTCTCAAAAAAATAGGATGCGACATTACATGTACAGGAAATGCAATGACTAAATATGAAAATATTCAAAAAATTTACGATGGAGAGGCTGAAAAAATTACATATATGATTTCTCCGTCACAATACTGTACAGAAAAGTTTATTTCAGCATTTGATTTGAAGAAATTTGGAAAAGAAGATGCAGTGTTAACTGTAGGTTATCCGAGAAATGATTATTTGTTTAAATTTACTGATGATGAATGCAAAAATATAAAATTAAAACTTAATATTCCAATGGATAAAAAAGTTATTTTATATGCACCAACATTTAGAGATAACAAATATAGTGCAAAAGATGGTTTTAAAATTCAGAATTTTATGAATTTTGATAAAATGAGAGATAAATTTGGAGAAAATTGCGTTATATTATTTAGGGCTCATTATTTTATTTCGGGAAGAATTGATTTCTCAAAATATGCAGGATTTGTGTATGATGTGTCAAATGTAGAAGATGTTAATGAATTGTATGTAATCAGTGATATACTTATAACAGACTATTCTTCAGTATTTTTTGACTATGCAAATCTTAAAAGACCTATTATATTCTATATGTATGATTATGAAGAATATAAGAATGAGCTTAGGGATTTTTATATAGATGTAAATGAACTACCCGGCAGAATTGTAAGAGATGAGAATGAACTCGCAGATGCAATAGAAGGGTCATTAAACGATTTTAATGTAGATAATAAATATCTGCAATTTAATAATAAATTTAATTATCTTGATGGAAGTGATTCCAGCAGGAGAGCATTGGAAAAAATTATAAATTAAAGGAGATTAACCAATGAAAAGAGTAATTACTTATGGAACATTTGATTTGTTGCATTATGGTCATATCAATTTATTAAGAAGAGCTAAGGAATTAGGAGACTATTTAGTAGTTGTTCTTTCAACAGATGAATTTAACTGGAATGAAAAACAGAAAAAATGCTATTTTTCATATGAAGACAGAAAGAAAATGTTGGAAGCAATCAGATATGTAGACTTAGTAGTTCCAGAAGAAAATTGGGACCAGAAGAGATCTGATGTACAAAAGTATAATATTGATACTTTCGTAATGGGAGATGACTGGAAAGGCAAATTTGACTTCCTTAAGGATTTATGCGAAGTTGTTTATTTACCAAGAACACCGGACATTTCAACAACACAGATTAAAAAGGATTTAAACAAGAAATAAGGTTCAAAGGAGCAAAGTAATGGTAAGCATTATTGTTACACACAAAAAAGGATTGGCATATTTGGAAGATTGTCTTGAAAGTATTTCAGAGCAGGAATTTCAGGATTATGAGACAATCCTTGTTGTAGATGGAAATGAAGATGATCCGTCTGAAGTAATCGAAAAATACAAAGAAAGCGCAAAGATTAAATTATTCAGATTAGAAGGAAAACATGGTGTTTCCGCAGCTAGAAATTTAGGACTTGAAAAGGCAACAGGGGAATTTGTTTATTTCCTTGATGGAGATGATTATCTTGACGGCGATACAATTGGAAAATTAGTAAAATTAATGACACCTGAGGATGATGTTGCATATGGAGATATTATGTATACATGGTTCCAGAAAAAAGCTTTCAACGAAGAGCAAAAAGGTGAAAATGAAGATAACGACAGCGAAGATAAGAAACAGATATATACTTACAATGATATTTTCCAATACAGATATAACATGTACAACAGATTAAAAACAGTAACAGTACTTGGAATGCTTTACAGAAAAAGTTTCTTAGATGATAATGATATAAGATTTGACGAAAATCAGTTGTATTATGCTGACGCACCTTTCTTTACAAAGGTTATGTGTTGTGTAAAAAATTATAAATGTGATGAAAATGCAATTTATGTAAAGCGTTATCATAATGATAAAGAAGATAATCCTTCAATTAATCAGATTGTAGATGAAAATAGAGAGCAGCATTACATAGCAAGTTATAATCTCGCTATTGAATATGCAAAAGATAATGAAAAGATAAAAGCACATATGGAAGAGATAATCTGCAAATATTTTGTCAGATTTTATGCTCCAAGATTCCATTGGGATAAAGATTCTAAGTGGGATAATGAAAGACTTGTGCCATTCCAGACAGCTATTGCAAAGACAGATAAAAAATCACTTATTACAATGCCATTTTTACATAAGGTATTGATAAGCAAGGTTAGAAAAAATAATTTAAAAGCAATGAAGCGCTGGACAAATATTATTTTGATTAAGAAAAAACTTGGAAAAATGCTTACAAATAAGAGACAGTTCTTAAGAGCTGTAAACCTTCATATTTTCTATAAAATGAGCATGAAGGAAAACTGGGTAACATTTGAAAGTTTTGTAGGAAGAAATTATTCAGGACAGCCTAAGTATGTATATCAGTATATGCAGAAAGTTTACGGTGACAAATATAAATATATTTGGATTGTAGATAAAAAAGGAATTAAGATTGATGGAAAACATACAACAGTAAAAAGATTTGGATTAAGATATTTTTACTATATGACACGTTCTAAATACTGGGTTAACAATATGAGACAGCCAACATGGCTTCCTAGAAAAGAAGGTCAGATAATGCTTGAAACATGGCATGGAACACCTTTGAAGAGACTTGTATTTGATATGGACGACGTACATGCGGCTAATCCACATTACAAAAACATTGTATATAAGCAGTCAAGAGGATGGGATTATTTATTGTCAGACAATCCATTTTCAACAGAAAAATTCCAAAGCTGCTTTAGATTTGATAAAGAAAAAATCCTTGAAGCAGGTTATCCTGCAAATGACCCTCTTTACGCAGAGGATTTAGAAGAACGCTCAAAGGCTATCAAGGAAAAACTTGGAATTCCTTTAGACAAGAAGGTACTTTTATATGCACCAACATGGCGTGATGATAATTACTATGATGCAGGTGAATATAAATTTGAACTTGCCCTCGATTTGGACAGATTAAAGAAAGAATTTTCAGACGAATATGTAGTGCTTCTTAGAATGCATTATTGGATTGTAGACCAACTCGACTTATCTAAATACCCGGGATTTGTATATAACGGAAGTGATTATGATGACATAACTGAGTTGTACATGATTTCAGATATTTGTATGACAGACTATTCATCTGTATTCTTTGATTATGCGAACTTAAAGAGACCAATTCTTTATTACATGTATGATTTGGAAAAATACAGAGATGTACTCAGAGGATTCTATCTTGACGTAGAAAAAGAACTTCCGGGACCAATACTTCAGACAAACGATGAAGTTGTGGAAGCAATAAAAAATATAGATAAAGTAACAGAAGAATATAAAGACAAATACGCAGAATTTTATGACAGATTCTGTTGCATAGACGATGGACATGCAGCCGAAAGAGTCGTAAAAGCTGTATTTGGAAACTAGTTAGCCATTCAACCAAAAAACCAAAAGCACCCTTATGCTTGCATAAAAGGGTGCTTTTGGTTTTTTGGTTATGTGGCGCTTAGCCACAGTGAGATGGAGTGAAGCGGAATCGAACTGAATGGCTAACTAGTAATGCAAGGAATGTGGCGCTTAGCCACAGTGAGATGAAGCGAAGCGGAATCGAACTGAATGGCTAACTAGTAATGCAAGGAATTTGGCGCTTAGCCACAGTGAGATGGAGCGGAGCGGAATCGAACTGAATGGCTAACTAGTAATGCAAGGAATTTGGCGCTTAGCCACAGTGATGTTAGAGCGAAGCGGAATCGAACTGAATGGCTAACTATTTTTGTGTTATGTGGCGTATGTGCTTACAAAAAATACAAGTTATGCAAAAAAAGATACAAGTTACGCAAAAAAAATTTTGGCATCGCTTTTTATGATAAAATATTTAATATAAAAAGAGGCTATTGAATAACTAAAACTGGTGGAGGTATATTGTGAATAAAACAAAACTATTTATAATAACTATCTTGGCAATATCTGTATTGGCAATTCCTGTTGAAGCATCGACAATTAATTACAATGCTTCAGATTGTAGGAAAATTGTAATGAAAAAAGGAACAAAAGCCAAAGTTACAAATACAGGGTGGAAGAAATTTAAAATTAAAGTTTCAGATAGAAAAGTTGTGAAAGTTGTAAAAAATGGAACGATAAAGGCAATAAAAAAAGGAACAGTTAAAGTTAAATTAATAAAGGACAAAGAGGTAAAGAAAATAACAGTAGTTGTAAAGAAAAATACAGTAGATGCTAATACAAAGACTGTAAAAGCAACAGTGAATAAACAGGATGAACATATAAATACTGTAATTAATAATACTTCAGATAAATTATTACAAATTAATACAAATGGAATAATAGAAAAACTCGAGAATAATCAGTGGAAGAGTGTAGGATTAAAAGAGGCGATTGTAAGTTCATCTCCATATGTATATGTTGCTGCCGGTAAAAATTATACAATTAATAAACCCATCAATATATATAATATTGCAAGTTCTGGAACATATAGAATAACATTTAATTGCAAAATAATGGAGACAGGAGAGAAATTGCAAATATCAGAAAAATTTGAAGTAAAATAAAATTTGAATAATGCATCTAGAGAACAGGATGCAGTAATTTCCTTACAAGTCAAATTAAAATAATAGAAGATTAGTTAGAGGATTATGACAATATAATTAATTATGTAAACTAAAATACGGATGATATAAATAAGTTAAATATCATCCGTATTTTTTATTGAATTAAAAATATCCTACAATTTCTTTATTGCATTTCCAAATTCAGCCCAATATTCAGTTAATGTACCTTTCATTAAGACTTCGTCAAAACGCACATTTCCTAAAGAACGCTTGATTTCACGTTTGAAAAATTTCTGGTTATATTTTGTCACATAAGGAAGTGCATACCATACAAGTACACGGACTTCTTTCGGAATATTGTTGTTAAAATATACTTTATATTTAGTGTCAGTAAAGGAAGTAGTAAGTATTGTAACATCAGTTGTTCTATATTCGTATGATTCCAATTTCTTACGAAGATTTTCATAAAATGTCATATCGTTATAATTAGTATTTACGCATATTAAAATCTTTTCTTTATGAGCCTCTAAGCCATTGATAACAGAATATACGCCGTCACCTTCAAGCTCAGAAACAGGTTCTCTTCTAAACACTACATCCACTAAACGTTTGCAGGAATTGCCATCATCGTTATAAATACACCATTGCGACATGTCCTCATGAAGTTTAGAGTAACGTTCCAAATACTTTTCTCGAATCGGATTAACAAGTTCCGATGTACAGATATTTCCAAGAGTAATGGAAATGTCATTTATATTGGAGGACACATATCCCGGAAGTCTGCTGACAGGAACATATAAACCACGACCTGACTGATATTCTTCTAAATCCGGAACGTAGAAAAGAATAGGTTTCTTAGTTGCCAGAAAGTCAAAGAATATACTTGAATAATCAGATATTAAAACATCAACAACAGATAATAATTCATTAGTATCAATTGTAAATGGAATTAACATAGGTCTTAATTCAGGGTCATTTGCCAAAATCTTATAAAGGAAATAGTGAACACGAAGATAAATACGATAGTGCTCAGTGTCAATATTTTCGGATAATTTGGCAACGGTCTTTTTAAAATCCTCTACGTTATAATCTAAATTATTATATAAAGTGCCTTTCCATGTAGGGGCATATAAAATAATCTTTTTATCAGTGTGAATGCCTGCAGTGTTAAGTTTTCTGTGAACATCTAAAGTATTAGGATTAATGATTGCATCACTTCTCGGATGTCCTAATTCAAGTATTTTTCCCTGAAACAATCCATCAAGTTTGTAAGCACGCTTATACATAACCTCAGTCATAAACTGATTGGCAGACACCAAATAATCAGCTAAAAGAAAGTTACGTGCAGGACCACGGGCATTTTCAACTCTTTCGGCAGTATGCTCGTATCCCATATATTTTGTAGGAACACCATGCCAGGTATTAATATAAACCTGGCTGTTTCGCTTTTCAAAATAATATCCAAAAGTTGAGTTATTTATTAAATACTTGCTTGTTGCCAAATATTTGTAATAATCCTCAGATTCACGCTTTACAATAATAACGTTATCTAAAGATGAAAATTCAGAAATATTATCTGCGGCAAGTTCCGGATTTTCAACAGACCATATATGAGTGTATGATTTAAAATCCTCCTGATTTAACAAATATTTAAAAATAGCTCTCGGGTTGTCCAAAATTCCTAGCCCGGCAAATGCTTCATAAAAAATAAATTTGTCATTAACCGGCATAGAAAGAAATTTGTTATAAAGTAACTTGCCCTTATCTTTTTCGGATATACGAAAAGGCTGAACAATTTTTTTTACTGTACGTTTTAATTTATACTTAAAACCTTGCGGAGCATTAGCAGTATATTTCATATGGCGATTCCTTTCTTAAAATTATAAATAATGTTTTTGATAGAGATTAATTATTCATTAATAATATCTTCAAATTGTTTGATTGTAATATTATTATAATCGGCGTATTCAAATTCGCAAGTAGGAACTTCATTATTTATAAAAGCAATTAATCCGTTGTAAATATCATCAACAGAATTGCCAATTACAAGTTGTCCGTTGTCAAATAATGAAGAAGCTGCGGAACTGAAATTTGACATAATTATTGGAAGTTTTAACAAACGCGCTTCCAACAAGGAAACAGGTTGACCTTCATGAAGGGATGGAAGAATGAAACAACTGCAATCCTTCATAAGCATAAATGGATTATCCAAATTTCCTGTTAAAATAACTTTTCCATCCAGATTTAAACTATGAACGAGACCTTTAAGTTCACCCATAAGGGC
This sequence comes from Eubacterium sp. AF19-12LB, assembly GCF_003479125.1. NCBI lineage: Bacteria > Bacillati > Bacillota > Clostridia > Eubacteriales > Eubacteriaceae > Eubacterium > Eubacterium sp. AF19-12LB. The sequence goes on from NZ_QUGP01000009.1 coordinate 104,666, forward strand.
ACCATCGCCAATAATATACAATCTTAAATTCTTATTTGCATCATAAGCTTTTGCAAATGCCTTTATTAATGCAGCCTGATTTTTCTCAGGTGAAAGACGGCCCATGTTTACAAATGAAATTAGGTCTTTATTTAATAAATCAGGAAAACCTGCTTCATTTGCAGATTCAGCCGTATAGGATTCTTTAGAACCGTTTATTACACGTTCAAAATTAGCAGCATTTCTTACAAAGCAACATTTATCCTTTAACTCACTATATCCGATTTTTTCTAAATTAACTTTCATCGTTGCCTCTGAACAGCCTACAATTTTGTCATAAAACTGATAAGTTGAAAAAACAACCCTAAGTTCTCTGCTGTGAGGTTTTTTGTGATTAACGATTTTATTCTTATCTGTTAATAAATCATTGTGTTGCCAAATAAGCTTCTTAGCATTTTTGGCACTTAAAAGCAGAATTGAATAAAATGAACCATATCCTGAGTAATCAATTACTGCGTCGAAATCACTTGTGCCAAAACAACGGATAAATTCTCTGTCATACATTGCTTTTGGGTAAATTTTCTTCATTAAAGGAAAATTAAATCCAAAAACTCTTAAAAAGTCATTTCGAATCTGCTCGCCAAATGTGGCGGGAGTATATGATACTCTGGCAAAAATTCTGGCTTTATCATTAAATGTACAAATCATATCCTTACTGTCAGCAAATTTTAAATTGCCGGCATAAACTGTTACGTCATATTTATCATAATCGATGAAATCAAGCATTGTTCTAAGAGCAGTGGAAATTCCGTTCATGCGAAGTCCGCCGCCAAAGAATAATAATTTCTTCTTTGTATTTTCACATTTAATAATGCGGTATGGATTACCATTTGAATCAGAAGTATTTCCTCTAAAAACAATGTCAACAATTCTTGAAGAAACATTGCCATCATCGTATGGACATGCAAAATTCTTGGCTTGTGAATAACTATCTTTATATTTATTAATAACTTCACCCAAATTGTTAATAGAATTTCCAATTTCCTTAACAGATGTTAATGCAGGTCCGGGAAGCTTGTCAGGTTCCATATATAAACCACGATAATTTTTATATTCTTCTAAGTCAGGAATGTAAAATAACACTGGTTTGTCGCTTGCTAAAAAATCAAAAAATATACTTGAATAATCTGATATTAAAATATCAGTAATAGACAAAAGTTCGTTTGTGTCAATAAAAGCAGGAATTAAGGAATTGCTAAACATACCTGATTTTACCAACTCTTTATATACAACCTGGTGCGGCTTAAGAAGAATCTGATATTTGTCCGTATCTATATATTCTTCCAATTCTCTTTTAAAATTATAATAGTCATCAGGATTTACTTCAGGCTTATTATAATCGGCACCTTTCCATGTAGGTGCATATAAAATAACCTGCTTATCTTTTTCAAGTTCTATTCCATATTTAAGAAGAATTGACTTTATTTCTTCTTTAGGACAATTTAAAAGACGGTCATTTCTTGGATAACCTTCCTCGATAATACTTCCGTTGTAAAGTCCGCGTAATTTGTATTTATCTAAATAAACTTCTGTTAAAAATGGATTCGCAGAAATCATATAGTCAGCAGAAAGCATATTTCTAAGAACATTTGAAATAGTGGCTGCTGAACCCGGAATATCGTATCCTAAGCTTTTTATAGGAGTGCCGTGCCATGTGTTGACAAAAATTTGTCCGGGCTTTTTGCAATAATAAAAAGGCAGAGATACATTTGAAATAATATAATGTGCAGTCGCTAAATATTTCAAATGGTCATTACTATGCCTTCTTATGACATAAATATTATCGTGGTCAGCAAACTGTTCCATAACAGGTTCGTTTCCTACACGGTCATCAACAACCCATACATGAGTGTATTTGTCAAATTCAGAATTTGAAATTAATTCTCTGAAAATTGCATAAGGATTGCAAAGCATTCCACGGCTAAAATATGAGTCGTATAAAATAATATTGTCTTCGATATCGTAATCTTTATAATAATGCGCGTATTTGCTACGTCTTGCAGTTTCTTTGAAATTGCCTAATTTTGTCTTAATTTTACTTAGCATATAAACCTCCTAATGCTATATACATATAGGAAGATTATAGTATACACAACTGTATTTTTCAAATAAGAAAGAGTTAATTTTAAATGTGGCAATTGTCTGGCAGATGGCATAAATCCTTTGACGAAAAAGAAAGAACCATTATAATGTAACGTAGAGTTTAGAGGAGGTAGTTATGAAAGAGAAAACATTAAAAAGCATAAGCAAGTTGCTTGTTGCAGTTATGATAGCCACTATCGCATTACCATCAGGTGCTTTTGCAGGTCATGGAAACTATAAACAGGATAAAGTCATGGCAGCAGAAGTAAGCATAGCTGATAGTGAACAGGAAACAACAAAAGAAAACACAGAGACAACAAAGCCGGCTGAAGAAACGAGCACGGATGAAAGTAGTACTAAGGAAACAGGAACTGATGAAACATCTACAACAGAAGAGTCATCAACAACTGAAACAACAACACAGGCACCGACAACAGAAGTGCCAACAACAGAAGCTCCTACAATTAACCCTGATTTCGTAATTGAAAACGGAGTCCTTACAGGGTACAAAAAGGCAGCAACAGATACAACAAATAAAGAAATTGTAATTCCTGCAAGTGTTACAAAGATTAATGCAAATGTATTTTATCAGTATAAATATATTGAAAAGGTAACATTTGAACAGGGTTCATTACTTCAGGAAATTGGAGAAAATGCTTTTAAAGAATGTACAGCATTAAAGACAATTGAATTACCTGAAGGATTGCAGATTATTGGAATTGAAGCATACAGAGGATGTAGTGCCGTTACGGAAATTAAATTACCGACAACAATAAAGTATATTTATAAGAGAGCTTTTTATGGAATTAAAAAAGTAAAAGAATTAACTTTGCCTGAGGGCTTGCAGAAAATAAATTATCATGCATTTTACAAAATGACAGGGCTTACAAGTCTTACAATTCCAAGCACGGTAACAAGTACATATGAAATAATCGGCAAAGGGGCAAATGTTACAACAGTTACATTTGCTAATGGAATGACAAAAGTTCCAAACAGAGTTTTACTTAATGCAAATTCAGTAAAAAAAGTTATATTACCGGAAACACTTACTTCAATAGGATATCAGGCATTTAGCGGATGTACTCAATTATCAACAATAAAGATGGTTCAAACAATTAAGAAAATTGGAGAAAGTGCATTTAAGAATTGTACATCACTTAAAAAACTTACATTATATAAAACAGTTAAGACAATAGGTGCAAATGCTTTTGCAGGAGCAACAAATTTAACTCTTAAGGTATATTCAAATTCAGCAGGAAAAAAATATGCAAGAGTTAACAATATACCTTGGGAATATACAGATTCTGAAAAAGAAAGAATGGCTGAGGATTTAAGAGTATACGATATGCTTGTAAATAGTGGAATTCAGTCAGTAAAGGATAAATACATATTATTATCTCTTAAAAATTATGTACCACAGGGAACCTGTGTTATTGGAAAATACATTGTAGTTTCAATGTATCACAAGAATTTGACAGCAAAATCAATACTTTTGATATATGATAAACGGGGTAATTTCGTAAAGAAACTTAAATTGACAATAAAAGACCATGTAGGTTCAGTAACAAATGTAAAGAAAAATTTAGTAGTAGGTATAAATAACCTTCCGGGTGCAGTAGATAAAGTAGGTATAATTACATATAAAAAACTTTTGAAAGCTAAAAATGGAAAGACAATAAAATTTAGCTATAGAGTAACTCTTAGAGGATGCGCAGACTTTGCAGCATTTGACGGAACTCATTTCTGGGCAGGAAGAAGTGCAAACAGTAATTCGTGCCTTATGTATGGATATAGAGTTAAGCGAAATAAAAAGACAAAACGATTAACATTTACAAATCAATATAACCTTTATGTTCCTGCAAATACACAGGGATTGGTTGTAAATAAGATTTCTGCTACAGAAAGAAAGTTTACATTGTCCCAGTCATACGGAAGAATAGCAGATTCATATTTAATGGTTTATGAACCGGTAAATATTGTGACAGCATCCGCACTTGATACACCGGTTAAAACGGTTGTGCTTCCATCAATGCTGGAAGGAATTTGTGTAAGCGGAAAGAAGACATATGTGGTATTCGAATCTGCAGCAGGCAAATATTGTTCAAATCAGGACAATACGTCAGAAATTCAGATTGATAAAGTAAAAGTAATTAAGACATGGAAATTGCTTGCACTTAACTAATTAAAAAATATCTATGACAGATGCATTGAAAAATGTAGAATAACAAAAATTCCCACAGATTAATTCTTAATTGTGAGGGTTTGTAATATTAACTAAATAACGCTCGCGCTGAATTCAAAAAAATTATCTCAGATAAAAAGCTTTGGCTGGTAAAACTGGAAAATTTCCCAGATATACATATTCACAATATGCTGATTTTAATGCACTACTTTCTAAACAAATTTTGTTACGAAAGTGGTGCATTTTTATGTGTGTAACAAAAGTGGCAACTATTATTAATTATATAAGCCAAAGCTATTTATATCATTATATTTCCCGTTAATTTGACATAAAAAAATTATAATATATAATAAGATTAGTTTATTGTCGGGAATTTAATCTTATATGGATAAACTATAAAAATAAGTGCTTCAGTTTTGGAGGTTATATGAATAAGTACGTGAAAAATTTTGCAAGATACAGATATTTATTAATCGAACTTGTAAAAAAAGGAATTAAGTTAAAGTATAGAAGATCATATCTTGGATTGATATGGACAATGCTTGAACCGTTACTTACAATGATTGTTCTTACAATCGTATTTGGACAGTTGCTTGGTAAAGGTGACAGATTATATCCTGTTTACATTTTGTGTGGACGACTTATATATAGTTGCTTCTCAAGTTCAACAAAGATTGCGATGAGGTCTATCAGGGCAAATCAGGCAATGATAAAGAAAGTTTATGTACCTAAGTATTTGTATCCGCTTTCAAGTTGCATTTATAACTACATTTTATTCTTACTGTCATTAATAGTTCTTGCAGTAGTTTCAGTAGTTTTAGGTGTTCCACTTACATGGCATGTAATTGAAGCGGTTATTCCTTTGACAATTTTGTTTATTTTGTCAATTGGTGCAGGAATGGTATTGTCAACGGTATGTGTATTCTTTAGAGATATGGAATATTTGTGGGATGTTGTGTTGATGCTTGTTATGTACTGCTCAGCAATTTTCTACAAAATCTCAAGTATGGGACAGGGATTAATTCTTATCAAATTAAATCCGCTTTACGGAATTATCAGTAACTTCAGAGCTGTATTGTTAGAAGGTCATTCTATGTTTAACAGTTATAGTTACGGAGTGTCAAATTTAAAATTATTTGCATACTCAGGAACTTGTAGTGTTGTATTACTGATATTTGGAATATATGTATTTAAGAAAAATCAGGATAAGTTTATTCTTCATATTTAGGAGGAGTTATGGCAAAGAATGATGTAGCTCTTAGAGTTAATGATGTTAGTATTTGTTTTAATTTAAGCAAAGAAAAAGTTGATAATTTTAAAGAATTATTTATAAAGAAATTAAAAGGCGAAAAGCTTCGTTTTAATGAATTCTGGGCGTTAAAAGATGTTTCGTTTGAGTTGAAAAAAGGCGAACGTCTCGGAATACTTGGACTTAATGGAGCAGGAAAAAGTACGCTTCTTAAAGTAATTGCAGGTGTTTATAAGCCAACAAAAGGTTCAGTGCAAAGATATGGACATATGGCACCTATGATTGAACTTGGTGCAGGATTTGATCCTAACTATACAGGTAGGGAAAATATATTCTTATATGGCTCGGTTCTTGGATTTTCAAAAGAATTTTTAATGTCAAAATATGATGAAATTCTTGAATTTTCTGAGTTAGGAGAATTTATAGACGTTCCAATTAAAAACTATTCTTCAGGTATGAAGGCAAGACTTGGATTTTCAATTGCTACAGTTGTAGAACCGGAAATTCTTATTTTAGATGAGGTATTATCAGTTGGTGATGCTAAATTTAGAAAAAAATGCGAAAAGAAAATGAAAAAAATGTTTGATCATGGGGTTACAGTTTTATTTGTATCACATAGTTTGGCTCAGGTTAAGAGATTGTGTAACAAGGCAATCATTTTGGAACATGGTCAGTTAATTGCCAAAGGTGATATAGATGATGTTGTAGAAATTTATGAAAAGAAGATAGGCGATTAGAAAGCCTTTGATAGGAGTGCAGTTATGAATTATAAGACAAAAGGAACGTGTTCAAGAGAAATTAGTTTTGATGTTGTTGATAATAAAGTTACTAATGTAAGATTTCTTGGAGGATGCAGTGGAAATACACAGGGAGTTGCTGCATTAGTCGAAGGAATGGATGTGAACGAAGCAATTAAAAGAATGGATGGAATTGATTGTGCAGGAAGAGGAACTTCATGTCCGGACCAGCTTGCAAAGGCATTAAAATTGTACTTAGAAGAAAATAAATAAAGGAACAGGTGTAACGTGTTAGGAATAATTGGAGCGATGGACAGCGAAGTCCAGGAATTAAAAAATGAAATGCCGGATGCGAAAATTACATCAGTTGCAGGAATGGATTTTTATGAAGGACATATTCATGACAAAGATGTAGTTGTTGTAAAGTGTGGTATTGGAAAGGTAAACGCAGCTATATGCACACAGATTCTTGCTGACAGATATAAAGTAGATTCTGTTATTAATACAGGAGTTGCAGGCTCATTAAATAGTGATATTGATATTTGCGATATTGTTATATCAAAGGATGCCATTGAGCATGATATGGATGTGACGGCGTTAGGTTATGAACGTGGAGTTATTCCTGATATGGACAACTCTGTATTTCATAGTGACAGCAGATTAATTGATGTAGCAGTCAAAAGTATAGAAGAGGCAAATCTTTCTGTTAAGGTATTTACAGGAAGAGTTGTTTCAGGCGACCAGTTTATTGCCGGTAAGGAAAAGAAAGATGATTTGGTAAATACATTTGCCGGAGATTGTGCAGAAATGGAAGGTGCTTCTATAGCACATGCAGCATATGTTAACAATATTCCATGTCTTATAATCAGAGCGATTTCTGATAAGGCAGATGGAAGTGCAGAAATGGATTACCCTACATTTGAAAAGAAAGCAGCGGCTAATTCAATTAAAATATTAAAACAGTTAATTAAGAATTTGTAGAAATTTGACGAACGATTTATAGTGTTAAAAGACCTCTTGTATGATAAAATTTTATTGTATAAAGGAAACAGAAAACAAAGTTTAAACATTAATGTTTCCGACTATCGGCCACCAACAAAAGGCTGGTCAATACATATCGTACGAGGAGGTTTTTTATGTTTGACAAATGTATGTCATGTTTTACTGTTAATATGGAAAAAATCACATCAATAATTGAAAATAAAGCGTACTTCCTATGTTTATTAGGAAGTATTTTTTTAGTAGGAATTGTAAGTAAATGTCTGGTAATGTGGATTTTTGGTAAAATGATTAAAAAGGCAGAAAATATGGATAGCCCAAAAAGTAATATTCTTCGCCAGATAAAATTGAAATTTGAAAGTATTAAAACCATAAACGGCACGGTGGCTAATCCCATGCTTTTAGTAAGTAGGTACATAAATAAGTGTAAAATAGGCATATTTTATCTTGATTCCATAAATAAAATTATTAGCTGGTGCGGATTTTTATGCGTCGCAATAGGCGGATTATGTGGATATATACTGTATAATCAGGGATACGGAAAGACAACGGCGATGTCGTATATTCTTGTAGGATTTTATTTTGCACTTGCATTATTTGTAGTTGAAAATACAATTCATACAAATGACAGAAAAACAGAACTGATATATGTTATTACGGATTTCTTTGAAAATAGTGTTAATTTGCGAGAGCAGATTAGTAGGCGGGAAAATGATTACAACATAGAAATCGGTAGCAGCAAAAATGAGCAGGAATCGGAACAGAATGTTAATGTAAATGAAATAAATAATACAAATAAAAAAATAGAAAATGAAAAACAGGGTAGAATAAATATTACAAAAGAACAGGAGAGAATAATCAACGAAGTTTTAGGAGAATATTTGCAGTAAAGATTTAAATGGTTTTGCAAAAATAAATTAAGATTTAATCATATAAGTTTTGTAGAAATGTTTACAGGTTCAATTGTATAATTTATATAGAAATATTCGCAGGTTGAAACAAATATGTTTTAAGGAAATATTCACAGATTAAGCAAAATAGTTTCGGGGATATATTCTCGGGTTGACTCCAATAAAATTGTTTCAATAAATATGCTAAAAACATTGACATATGACGACAAAATATTTATTGTATATATGTTAGAGAGAATTTGAAGGAAATTTTACCGGTCGGCATGAATATTATATTATGTCGATAAATAAACGCTTTACCGGACACTGTGGATTTAGTGGAGAGATACCATGACAGTTTGCAAGGTGTACGGGATAGCAGGATTTGAAATGACGGAGGAAAAAGATATGGCTAAGGTAACATTTGATTACTCAAAGGCATCAAAATTCATCTCAGATGATGAAGTAGTAGCAATGAAGAAAATCGCAGAAGATGCAAAAGAAGTTTTGGTTAACAAATCAGGAGCAGGAAATGATTTCTTAGGATGGATTGATTTACCTGTAGATTATGACAAGGATGAATTTGCAAGAATTAAAGCAGCAGCTAAGAAGATTCAGAGTGATTCAGAAGTTTTAGTTGTTATTGGTATTGGTGGCTCATATTTAGGAGCAAGAGCAGCAATTGACTTCTTAAGACATGGTTTCTATAACAATGTATCAAAAGAAATCAGAAAAACACCTGAAATTTACTATGCAGGAAATAGCATTAGCCCTGCATACTTAAAGGGATTATTAGATGTTGTTGGAGACAGAGATTTCTCAGTTAACATTATTTCTAAGTCTGGTACAACAACAGAACCTGCTATCGCATTTAGAATTTTCAAGGAAAAACTTGAAAAGAAATATGGCAAAGAAGAAGCAGCAAAGAGAATTTACGCTACAACAGATAAGGCAAAGGGAGCTCTTAAGAATCTTGCAACAGAAGAAGGATATGAAAGCTTCGTAGTACCTGATGATGTAGGTGGACGTTTCTCAGTTCTTACAGCAGTAGGTTTGCTTCCAATCGCAGTAAGTGGTGCTGATATAGATAAATTAATGGAAGGTGCTGCAAGCGGAAGAGAAAAAGCTTTAAACAATACATTTGAAGATAACGATGCAGTAAAATACGCAGCAATCAGAAATATTTTATTAAGAAAAGGAAAATCAATTGAAATTACAGCTAACTATGAACCAAGTTTACATTACTTTGGTGAATGGTGGAAACAGCTTTATGGTGAAAGCGAAGGAAAAGACCAGAAAGGTATTTTCCCTGCAGCAGTTGATTTGACAACAGATTTACATTCAATGGGTCAGTTCATTCAGGACGGATCAAGACTTATGTTTGAAACAGTTGTAAATATTGAAAAGACAGATGCTGATATCGTAATTCAGGAAGAAGCAGATGATCTTGACGGATTAAATTACTTAGCTGGAAAAGATATGGATTTTGTTAACAAGAGTGCAATGAATGGAACAATTCTTGCTCATACAGATGGTAATGTTCCTAACCTTATGGTTAATGTACCTGAACAGAACGAATTCTATCTTGGAGAATTATTCTACATGTATGAATTTGCATGTGGTGTAAGTGGATATATTCTTGGAGTAAATCCATTTAATCAGCCGGGTGTAGAAAGCTACAAGAAAAATATGTTTGCATTACTTGGAAAACCGGGTTATGAAGACATGACAGCAGAATTACAGAAAAGACTTTAATTATAAGATAACACGGAGCGATTCGTGTTATATCCGGTAAATTTAAATAGTATATAAATATCCCCTCCGTATCGGTTATCCGGTAAAGAGGGGATATGCTTTTAATAAGGCTTTTTTGTCAAGAATGATTTTGACCCCAACATCTTAATCTTCTTCGATAATATAAAAATCTAAATAATCAAAATCAATATGTTCAATAAAACTGTCCTGATAAAATCTGGTTCGTGAAATGCGTTTGAATTCATCAATATTATTATCAAGCCAGATTGGATTGCTTAAATCAAATTCCTCGCAAATATCTTCAAGTGCTTTGAAAACTTTGTGAGTTCTCGTCATCTCAGGGTTATCTATTTCGATTGTGGTATTTTTTATCATTTTATTATTTTTAAAGGTTCTTCCCCATATTCTAAACATATAAACTATCTCCTGTTTCATATTTTACTAATGTAAAGATGCCGGATAATTGTGAGAGTGCGTAGCACTGAACAATCTGTAGGCATCATAGTCGTGGCGGTTAACCCTGACATCATTTAATTAAAGGTAATTTTATACGAAATGATAAAACATGTAAAGAATATATTAGTAATCTGTTATGGCTTATAAAGTAGTATAGTGGAAATAAAAATTACAATATGGTATACTAAATCATTAAGGTGCGTTAGAAACGTTGTAAGCTTTTTATTTTAAAGATATACAAATATAAGGCGGAGATGAAGAATAAAGCAAATTAGAGGTGCTTATATGTTAAATGATAAAAAAGTAGCATTGAATGGAAAAATTACAAAGTATTTGAGGTGGCCTATTAACCTTAGTGTGCTTTGGATAGTAGTAACGGCTATAATATTTTTTATTGACAAAAGAGCCGGAGTGGTTATGGCGTTTGCAACAATTTTGTTTATTGTAATAGCGATTGTTATGATGCTTAGATTTTATCCAAATATCAAAAGATATCTTGTGGATTTTGGCGCAGAGTATAGTCAGATACAAAGACAGATGATGCATGAATTTGAAATTCCTTATGCGTTACTTGATTGTAATGGAAAGATGCTGTGGCATAATAGCGAAATGGAAAAGGCGTGCGAAACTAAACTTTTAAATATGAGGGGAATTGAATCTATATTTAAAGAGTTTACAAAGGATAAATTTGAATTTAAAGAAGAAAAGAAAGAGTTCAAAGTTGAGTATAATGAAAAAATATATAGAGCTGTGCTAAAGAAGTTTAAAATGAAAGATGCAGTTGATGAAGTGCCTATCGCAGTACTTGATTCAGATGATGACGATGCGGATATGTTTGCACTTTATTTATTTGATGATACAAGAATTCAGCAATTATCTAAGGAAAATAAAAATGATAAGATGATACCGGGACTTATCTACATAGATAATTATGAAGAGGTTCTTCAAAGTATTGAAGATGCCAGAAGAACACTGTTAGTTGCATTGATTGATCGACAGATACAGCGATATTTTGCAGAAATGGACGGTCTGGTAAGAAAACTTGAAAAAGACAAATACTTTGTAGTTGTTAAGGCTAAAAATATAGCAATTATGCAGAGTAAAAAATTCTCACTTCTTGATGATGTAAAGAATGTTAAGATAGGTAATGAGCGAACAGCTACAATCAGTATTGGATTCGGAATGGGTTCAGATTCGTATGTTCAGAATTACACGTCAGCCACAGCAGCTATCGATATGGCACTTGGCAGAGGTGGTGACCAGGCAGTATTAAAAGATGGCGCAAAGATATATTATTATGGCGGTAAGAGCAAGTCTGTCGAAAAGAATACCAGGGTAAAAGCCAGAGTAAAAGCTCATGCATTAAGAGAATTAATTGAAACAAGAGATAAAGTATTCATTATGGGACATCATTTGGGTGATAATGATTCTTACGGTGCAGCAATTGGTTTGTATAGAGCCATAACTACAATGGGTAAAAAAGCTTATGTGGTAACGGGAACTATGAGTTCTTCAGTAAAACCTTTGATTGATAAGTTTACGACAGATAATGGCTATGAAGAAGATATGTTTATTGCAGGAACATTGGCTACAACTATTTTAGAAAAAAATGATATGCTCATTGTAGTTGACTGTAATAGAGCAGGATATACTGAATATCCTGAATTAGTGAGAAGAGCACAAACACTTGTAGTAATAGATCATCATAGACAAAGTGCAGATGCAATAGAAAATGCACATTTATCATACATTGAACCATATTCATCATCAGCATGTGAAATGGTTACTGAAATTATGCAGTATATGGTTGATTCAGTTAAAATGAAACCGTATGAGGCAGATGCATTGTATAGCGGAATTATGATGGATACAAATAATTTTTCTAACAGAACAGGTGTAAGAACATTTGAGGCAGCAGCTTATTTGCGAAAAAATGGAGCTGATATTGTCAGAGTTAGAAAAATGTTTAGAGATGATATTGGAGATTATAAGGCAAAAGCTAAGGCTATTCAAAATACAGAGATATTTATGGATAAATACGCTATAGCCATTTGCCCGTCTGAAGGAACAAGTATGCCTACAGTTGTTGGAGCACAGGCAGCGAATGAATTGCTTAATATTAAAGGCATAAAGGCAGCGTTTGTATGTACGTTTTATAATGAAAAAGTATATTTAAGTGCAAGGTCAATAGATGAAGTTAACGTTCAGTTAATTGCAGAAAGATTAGGCGGTGGAGGTCATATGAATCTTGCCGGAGCACAGATTGAAGATTGTACATGTGAACAGGCAAAGACCTTGATAAAAGAGATTATTCAGGATATGACTGATGAAGGTGAAATATAGTTATTTACACAAGTGATATTTGACCTTAACATTAATATAGTTTGCCAGATCGAATTTGAAAAAATGAAATTAATTGCTTAGATATAATAAGTTTATTGCTTTGAAAGGAGACACGAATATGGAAGTTATTTTATTAGAAGATGTTAAAGCGTTAGGAAAAAAAGGTGAAGTAGTAAAGGTAAGCGATGGATATGCTAAAAACTTTATTTTAAAGAAAAAACTTGGCGTAGAAGCAAATAGCGCAAATAAAAATGATTTAAAACTTCAAAAAGCTAATGAAGCAAAGGTTGCTCAGGAAAAATTGGATGCAGCAAAAGCTTTGGCAGAAGAATTAAAAGATAAAAAGGTAGTTATAAAGATTAAAGCCGGAAATGGAGACCGTGTATTTGGCTCAATTTCTGCAAAGGAAATAGCAGCAGAAACAAAGAAGCAGCTTGGTTTAGAAATTGATAAAAAGAAGATTGTTATGGAAGAAGGAATTAAAAATCTTGGAGTCCATACAGTAAAAGTTAAATTGCACAAGGATGTAATGGCAACTTTAGACATAAAGGTTGAAGCTTTATAGGAGATAATTATTAATGGAAGATCCAATAGTAAAAAAAATACTACCTCATAGCTATGAAGCAGAACAGGCAGTAATAGGTTCGATGATTATGGATCCGGATGCTGTTCCGATAGCTATGGAGTTGATAAATAAAGATGATTTTTTTAACAGACAATATGGATTGCTCTTTGGGGCAATGACAGAATTGTACCGTGAAGGAAAAAATGGAGATTTGGTTACCATAAAGGCTAAATTGGAAGAGATGGATGTTTCTAGTGAAGTAATCAGCCTTGATTTTATCAGGGAAATATTAGAAATGGTACCGACTTCAGCAAATATAAAGCAGTATGCGACTATTGTATATGAAAAAGCAATGTTGCGTAAATTAATAAAAGTAAATGATAATATTTCAGCTAAATGTTATGCAGGAACGGATAAGCTTGAAGATATAATGGAGAGTACTGAAAAAGAAGTTTTTGAAGTGCTTAGATCACGTTCAAGTGGCGACTTTGTCCCAATTAATAAAGTAGTTGCTAATGTATTTGATAAATTAGAACAGGCATCGCTTACAAAGGGAACTGTTACAGGTTTAGCAACCGGATATATATATCTTGATAATCAGTTATCCGGATTGCAGCCATCAGACTTTATTTTGATTGCGGCAAGACCTTCAGTTGGTAAAACAGCATTTGCACTTAACGTAACAGAGCATATAGCTATACGTAAGCCGAATGCAGTCGCTATATTTAGTTTGGAAATGTCAAAGGAACAGTTGGTTAACCGTCTTATATCACAGCATTCAATGGTAAGTTCTCAGAAAATGAGAGCAGGAGAACTTAATGAATCTGAATGGGAAAAAATTGTAGAAACAGCGGATATTATAGGAAATTCAAATATTGTAATTGACGATACGCCAAGTATTACGATTGGTGACCTTCGTTCCAAATGCAGAAAGTTTAAATTAGAAAAAGATATACAGCTTGTGGTTATTGACTACCTACAGCTTATGAGAGGAAATGGTAATTATCCAAGCCGTGAACAGGAAATTGCGGATATTTCAAGATCATTAAAGGGAATTGCTAGAGAGTTGAATATTCCGGTAGTTGCACTTTCACAGCTTAACCGAAGCGTAGAATCGAGACCTGACCATCGACCTATCATGGCCGATTTGCGAGAATCAGGTTCTATCGAGCAGGATGCCGACGTTGTAATGCTTTTATCAAGAAAATACAACAAAGAGGACGAAACAGAAGACAGAAATACTATTATTGTGGATGTTGCTAAGCAAAGAAACGGTCCTGTAGGAGCTATAGAATTATTATGGTTACCTGAATATACAAAATTTGAGACAAAAGCAAGAGAGTAGATTTGCTTGCTTGTTCGCATTTTAAAACAAATGTGAGAGAATAATTAATATATTGTTAATCAAACAACTGGTGAAAAATATAGGCTCAAAATAAATGTGAGAGAATAATTATGCTAAGCCATATGCGAATTTGAACGAAAAAGATGAGATGCTTACACTCATTTGACGGCATTCGTCATTTGCTTAAAAAATAATTGAATATGGGACTGCCAATTCGTTGAATTGAGTAATAGTCAGAATTATACTAATGTTAACAATAATTTGGAAATTATTGTTAACATTATTTTTTTGGAGGGGAAAATGGGAACACGACGATATATTATTTCAGATGCATCTAAAATGCTAAAGGTAGAATCTCATGTGTTAAGATATTGGGAAGAAGAACTTGAGATAAAGATTCCCAGAAATGAAATGGGACATCGATATTATACGGAAGAAAATATTGAATTACTTCGGAAAATAAGGGATTTAAAAGAACAGGGATATGGTCTAAGAACTATAAAAATGATGATTAATGGAGAAATTGACATTAATCGTTCAAATCCTAATACAGTCAACATTAGAAATCTTTTTGACAAACCAAAGAGTGAAAAAAATACATTTTATAAAGAAGATGAAGAAGGATGTAATAATGGTGTAAATAATAAAGAAATTATGGATACAAAAACAAAAGATAATAGTGGGGACATAGAAAAATATAGAAGATTAGAAAATAAAACATCTTTAACTGAAAGTGTTAGCTCAGAAAGTAAAATGCAGCAATTTCAGGAAATTATGGGAAACATAGTTTCGAGAGCCTTAGAGGAAAATACCGAAAGTATAGTTACCAGAGCGATAAATAAGTCGACACAGAATATGTCTAAAGAAGTGAGTGATTGTGTGAGCGAAAAAGTATTGAAAGGTGTAGATTATATTATTAGAATGCAGGATGAAAGAGAAGAAGAACGTTATCGAAAAATAGATGAAGTAATAAGAAAAAAACAAAGAAAGTCCAGAAAAGAGCGAAAAATGGAAAGCCGCATTAATAAAGATGAAAAAGTTATGAACAAAAAAGCTGAAAGGGCTCGAAAAAAAGCCGAAAAAGAGCGAGTAAAGTCTGAAAAAAATAGGGAGAAGTCTAAAAAATTGGCATTTAGCACATTGAGTAAATGAAATTATGTACATAATGTACAAATTGTGACTAAATTATTAAAAAATATTGACTAAATGACGAAAAGTATTATAATAATACTATCACAAAGAAAACGTTTTAAACATTTAATACATAAGGGTTTTTGATGTAGATGCAAGTAAATACAGAGGAGGAAACAGCGATGGAATACGCGATATACGCGACGGTGGGTTTGCTCTCTGGATTGTGCTTTTACTATCTGGCGAGATACCAGATACAAGTAAGAAGTATATATGACACAGAAAATAAAGGACAACGAATAAATAACATAGGTTACAGAATAGCATGGATGGTGGCTCCAGCTGTATTGTTTGTAGGTATAGCCCTTAAAGAATTTGATTACTGGCAGACAGTGCGATATATGCTTATCATATTGATGGCAATAAATGTAGCAGGAATTGATATGCTGATAAGAAGAATACCTAACGCATTATTATTGGGGATGTTACTTTTACAGATATGTAATATGGTAATTACAAGTAACGAATTAGATTTGTTTATGGATACATTTTTTAATTCGTTTATAGGAATGATTGCTGCGTATGTTTTATTTGTTATTCCTGGATTATTTAAACTGAGGATTGGGGCTGGCGATGTGAAATATAGCGCCGTAATAGGTTTTATGTTGGGTCTTCAAGGTTATATTGAAGCAATGGCAGTGATGGGTTTTACAATATTTATCTATTATTTGTTCTTAAAAATCACAAGAAGAGGCAACTTAAAAACAGCAGCTCCTATGGCACCGTTTTTATCGGGAGGGGTTTTGGTTTCATTATTTTTCCCGCTAATTTATTAAATTTATAATTAAGCACGACGGAGTAAAAGATAGTCGTATGCAAGAAGGAGGAAATATTATGAGAGATGTAAAGAATTTCTTAATGGATGAAGATGGACAGGGCATGGTTGAATATGGTCTTATCATCGGATTAGTAGCTTTAGCAGTAATCGGAGCATTAGCTGTATTAGGACCAAAGATTGCTGATATGTTCACAAATGCAAGCGATCAGCTTACAACAACAGCAAGACCATAAAAGTTACAAAAAGATTATATTCTAAAATAGAGGGGCATCAGCCCCTCTATTTTAGAATATGAGGAAATTATTTGAGAGGTAGCATCAATGAAGAAAAGAGAAAAAGGACAATCGGCTGTTGAATTTGCTTTGGTTTTGCCTATATTACTTTTAATTGTATGCGGGATATTGGACTTTGGGTGGCTATTTTACAATCAGTTATCAGTTGAAAATGCCTGTAGGGAAGGCGCACGAGTCGGATGCGTAAATGCACAAGATGCACAATTAGATCAAATTGTAACCGATAAGGTGGAAGCAATATTGCCGAAAAATCTCAATTCAGTAGTGGTTGATTCAAAACTTACAAATCCCACAAGTCCACTTGAGGGAGATTTGAAAGTAAATGTTAAGGCAGAAATGAATACACTAACACCGGTTCTGGGAGTTATATATGGAAAGACTAAAGAACTATCATATACAGTAACAATAAAAACGGAATCGTAGATTAATAAAATACTAAAAATAAGAAACAGAGGGGTATAATTACCATGAAGAGAATTTATTTGATTGCACTTATAAGTGCATTGGTTGCAGGAATCGCAACATATATGTTTGCACAATCAGTTATAAGCAATAATGATCCAAATAAAGATAAGACAGAGATTGTGTATGCTATAGCAGATGTTCCAGCTGGAACACAGGTTACAGCTAATAATGTAAATAATTTTTTTAGTACTAGAATGATTGATAATGGTGCAATTGTAGATGGCGCAGTAAGAAGTCTTGATGAAGTTATAGGAAATACATCATCAGGTTATATTTATGCAGGTGAGCAGGTTTCAATGAAACGATTTGGAACTGAACAGGAATCAAATGCCGGATTATCTTATAATCTTGCGGATGGAATGGTTGCATACAGTATGGCAGCAGATGGTGTTACGGGTGTAGATGGATATATCCTCCCAGGAGATACAGTAAATGTTTTGGCAATGAAGACAGGCGATGGTAAGGCTACTGTAGATACAGTTTTGAGCGATGTTAAAGTATTGAAAATATCAACAAATGATGTAAATACAGATACAGCAAATGCAATAGTAACATATTCATCAATTACATTTGAACTGTCATATGATGATGCTGATATTTTATACGGAGTAGAAAATTCAGGAGAATATTCAGGTTATAAACTTATATTAAATAAGAGAACTGCGGAGGACGGAGAATAATATGGAAAGTATAAAAGTTGTTATTATTTCAGAAGACACATCAATTCGTGTTAATTTGAAGAAAAAATTAGCAGATAGAGATATTCAAATTGTTGGTTATGCAGATTTTAAAGACGAATCAAGATTGAAAATAGATGGATTATTTCCGGATGTAGTTATTGTTGGTGTTAAAGTACCAATTGACCCGGAAGTATTTTCATTTGTTGAAAGTATGAAGTTCCAAAGTAAAGGATGTGCAGCGGTTATAGCGACAGATGACGTGACTGTTGATTTAGTAAATTACGCAGCAAGATTTGGAATTAGACAGGTATTATCTTTGGATATGAAAGATAATGAATTCTATTCAAGAGTAGTACAGGTTAATGAATATGAAAAGGTAATCCAGGCACAGTTAAATATTCAAAAAAGAGTAAGATCAAAAGTAATTGCATTTTTCGGATGTAAAGGTGGAACAGGAAAGTCTGTAATGGCCACAAACCTTGCAGTAGCGTTATCGAAGAGAGGAAGTAATGTTATTCTTTTAGATATGGATTTAAGATTTGGAGATCAGAATATCCTTTTAGACTTGGAGCCTAAGGATACAATTGTTGAACTGGCACAGGATCCTGAAGGTATATCAATAGAGAAGGTAAATGCATTTAGTATAATGCATTCATCTGGTGTAGTTTTACTTGCGGCGCCAAAAAGCCCTGAGTATGCTGAATACATAAAACCGGATCATGTTACAAAAGTCATTCGTAGTGTAAGACCTTACTATGAATATGTAATAGTTGATTTAGGATCAAATTTTAGTGATGAAACTATAGCAGCATTGCAGGAATGCGATGAAATTATGATTGTAAACAATCCTGATATTTTATCGCTTAAGGCAGCAAAGTCAGCTATAAGTATATTGGAGCAGTTGGGAATTAAGGAAAAAGCAAGATTGGTTATGAACAAAAATGTTAACAGTTTAATCCGAATGAAGGATTTTGAATCTATGTTGGAGATACCGTTTTATGCTTCAATTTCAGCAGACAAAATGTTTAATGGTAGTGTAAATAAAGGAGAACCATTTGTATTAAGAACAAGTAGAACAGTTGCAGCAAAAGAATTCTCAAGCTTTATACAAAGGGTTATTGCTGATAAAGGAGAGTAAATAGTCGGAGGTTAATCATATATGGGTTTACTTGACATAATAGAAAAAAACAAAGAGGAAAATGGGGAAGAAGCAGATACTCAACAGCAGAAAAAGGTTGAAGAAGTAAAGGAAGTAAAGGCTGAAGACCCATATGAAGCCGTAAAGAAAAAAATTCATGGAAGAATTATTTTGACATTAAACAGAGCGGGAAAGGCTACTGTTGATAAAGATGAAATGGAAAAACTTCTAGCGGAAGAAGTTGATAAGGACGAATATAATATTCCAAGAGTTGAAAGAAAGCCAATTGTAAAGAGTTTGTTGGATGATATATTGGGATATGGTCCTATTCAAGATTTAATTGATAGTGATAGTTGTAGTGAAATAATGGTCAATGGTCCAAACCGAGTATATATTGAACAGAAAGGTAAATTAGTTCTTACAGATATAAAATTTAGAGATGAAGAGCATCTTATGAATATCATTGATAGAATTGTTACCCAGGTTGGTAGACATGTAGATGAAGCAAGTCCTATGGTTGACGCAAGACTTCCGGACGGATCCCGTGTAAATGCTATCATTCCTCCAATTTCACTTATTGGAGCTGTACTTACAATTCGAAAATTCAGTTCAACACCGGTAACAGCAGCACAATTAGTAGAATGGGGTTCATTAAACCCTGTAATGCTTTCGTTTTTAGAGGCGTGTGTTAAGGGAAAATTAAACATAGTAGTATCCGGTGGTACCGGCTCAGGTAAGACAACATTATTAAATGTGTTATCATCATATATTCCTGAAGATGAACGTATTGTAACAATAGAAGATGCTGCAGAAGTTCAGTTGCATCAGGATCATGTTATTACACTTGAATGTAGACCGGCAAACCTTGAAGGTAAAGGTGCTATAACAATCAGATCTCTTGTAAAGAATGCATTAAGAATGAGACCTGACCGTATAATTGTCGGAGAAGTTCGTTCTGAAGAAACATTAGACATGCTCCAGGCAATGAATACCGGTCATGATGGATCACTTACTACAACCCATGCTAACTCACCCAGAGATGCAATGTCTCGTATTGAGACTATGGTTATGATGTCAGGTATGGAATTGCCGGTAAAGGCAATTAGAGATCAGGCATCATCTGCTATAGATTTAGTTATACAGCAGAGCAGACTTAGAGATGGCTCGAGAAAAGTAACATCTATTACAGAGGTTGTTGGTATGGAAGGCGATGTTGTAAGTTTACAGGATATCTTTGTCTATGAAACAGATGGAACATTGGATTCCAGAGGAAAGTTTAAGGGACAATTTAGAGCAACAGGTGTAGTTCCAAAGTGTATTGAAAAGATTAGAGGAAATGGGGTTGTTGTAAAAAATGAATGGTTTGCAAATTAGTATGATTTTCTTTGTCATTGTTATGATGGGTGTTACATTTGTGCTTGTGACAACAATAGTTGGAAAAATAACAGAGAGTAGTAGAAATGTAAAGAGAAGAGAAGATTATATTGTAGGAAAGAAAAAAGAAGAAAAGAAAACTGAAAAGACTGAAAGTCAAAAGAACAATAAAAAACAGACGTTAAATAATGGAAGTGCATTTTCAAAATTAAATAAGATTTTAGCTGAGGAATTAGAAAAAAGTGATATTTCAAAAAAAACGGAAGATTTTATTATAATTTGGATAGTTGTAACTTTTGTACCAGGGTTATTGTTTATGCTTATATTTAAAAATCAGCTTATTGCACCTATGCTTATGATAATTGGAGCTATTGCACCTATTGCCTATATAAAAAATAAACAAAAAAAGAGAAGAGATATGTTTGAGTCTCAGTTAAGTGATGCCTTAATGATTGCAAGTAACTGCTTGAAGTCAGGGTTAACATTTAATCAGGCAATGGATACGATTTCGAATGAATGTGAAGAACCAATAAAGTCAGAGTTTAAGAGGACTGTTAATGAAATAACTTTTGGTAGCTCACAGGATGATGCATTAGAGGCAATGGCTGGAAGAGTGAGAAGCGAAGATTTTGATCTTGTTGTTTCGGCGGTTAGCATACAAAGACAGACTGGTGGTAATTTATCAGAAATACTTGATACAATAGCAGGAACAATTCGTGAACGATATAAGATTAAGGGTGAAATAAAGACTATGACTGGTCAGGGAAGAGTTTCTGGAATTATTATTGGAGCATTACCAGTCGCCCTATTACTTATAATGAGTTTAATTAATAAAGAATTGATAATGACATTATTTACTACACCTATAGGAAACGCTCTTTTAATTCTATCAGTTGTATTAGAAACAGTAGGTGCAATTGTTATTAATAGAATTGTTACGATTAAATTCTAAAAGGAGAAGAAACATATGGAATTTATGGTATTAGCAATTAGCTTATTTGTTTTCTTTGTTGTTTCATCAATTGGATATAATAAAGGAAAAGAAGCGGATGCAAAGGAACGAAAAATAGAATACATAAGTGGAAAGAAAAAGATTGAAAATGATAAGGATGGAGAAAAGTATTCAAAAAAATTTTTGTCATCTCAAATACAGGCGTTTAATAATATGGCAAATAAAAGTGCAGCTAATGTAAAGAAAAATGCAAAATATAAAGCGGCAGAAAAGCAATTAAGACTAGCGGGACTCTCAATGAGTCCGGAAAATTTTTTCTTTTATAAAAAAGCAATTATGACTTTAATAATGGTAGTTATGACATTTATAGCAGTAATTACAAAGATGATATTTTTAGTATTAGTTGGGTTGTTAATAGCTTTGTTAGTTCCTAACATGTATTTGAGTGGAAAGGTAAAAAGCCATCAACAGGGAATAAGAGATCAGTTGCCGGATGCAATGGATTTGTTAAGTGTATGTATAGAATCAGGATTAAGTTTTGATGCTTCGTTATTAAAGGTGTCGGAAAGAATGAAGGGACCGTTTATAGATGAATTGTTAAAATTATACAGACAGATTCAGATGGGTGTCCCAAGAAGTGATGCTTTAAGGAATATGGCTAATTCATCGGAAATTCCGGAATTAAAGACTTTTATTGCAGCCTTGGCACAGGCAACACAGTTAGGTATTCCTATGAATAATATTATGAAGGTTCAGTCGGAAACACTTAGGGAAACAAGAATGCAGATGGCAAGAGAAAAAGGTCAGAAAGCTCCTGTTAAGATGCTTTTGCCAATGATAGGACTTATTTTCCCAGTACTGTTTATTGTAATCTTAGGACCAGTTGTAATTAATGTTATGAGTATGGGAGTTTTTTAAAGATTTTTAAAGAAAAAGTAAAAATAATTTGAATTAATAATGCAAATTTATAAAAAAAGTGATAGAATCGAGGTATGGATATGGTTATAACGTGTAATAGTCAGATTATATGCACGGAAGCTGAATATGCAAATACATTTTTTAAGAGATTTAAAGGACTTATGGGTCGTAAATCTTTAGCGGAAGGAGCAG
Source organism: Eubacterium sp. AF19-12LB (assembly GCF_003479125.1). NCBI lineage: Bacteria > Bacillati > Bacillota > Clostridia > Eubacteriales > Eubacteriaceae > Eubacterium > Eubacterium sp. AF19-12LB. The sequence continues at coordinate 127,289 of NZ_QUGP01000009.1, forward strand.
GACTTTTAATTGAGCCGTGTAATCAGATACATACATTCGGTATGAAGTTTGCTATAGACACATTGACATTGGATAAAGATAATGTGATTTTGTATATAGACCATGAAATTCAACCGGGAAAAATAAGAAAAATGGTTTCGAAGGGCAGAAGGGTGTTAGAATTGCCAAGCGGAACTGCAAATAAATATATGTTACAGGTTGGACAAGTTATTTCAGTGGAGTAGGAAACATTGAAATTGGACTCCAGCATTTATACATTTCAATTGAAATGTAAAAAATCTAGGAAAAGGAGTTGAGAAGTATGGCTAAGTTGTCAAGAATAGCTAGACCACAGACCAGGTTTATGCAGAGCAACGAAATTGGGGAGGTTGCAGCAGAAGAGAATGCTTATGGATTTAATCATGCGGTAAGAGGATATGATCCTGAAGAAGTAGATGATTATATTAATAACCTTTTCGGCAACTACAAAAACACACAGAATGTTTTAAATAAACAGAAAGAAGAGTTTGAAACAGAACGAGAAATGCTTCAATGTGAAATCAATGATTTACATGGGAAAAATGGTGCTCTTCAAGAAGAGAATGATGAACTTAAAGCAACAATAGAGGAACTTAGAGAAGAAATTTTGGCATTAGCAGAAGGAGCAGGAGATTCACAGCAGAGTGTAGCACCTGCCGCTCCAGTAGAAAAACCGGAACCTGAAATTGTATACGTTGAAGTGCCGGTAGAAAAACCATCTACAGACGATGGAAGTGCTGAGTATGAAGTTCTTTATGCCGAGAATAATGAATTAATTGGAAAGAACAGGACTTTAAGTATTGAGAATGCTAAATTGCAAAAGAGTGTAGCTACAAGTGCTATGGAAGCTAAAGAAGCAACGGACAAATTAGGTGAAATTCAAAGTAGATTAGACGAAAGCGAAAATAAATTAGCAGATAATCAGAATAAACTTGAAGAATGTCAGGCTCAATTAGAAGACAGTCAGGTTCAGTTATTGGAAACTCAGGAAAAGGTTGAAGAAGGTCAGACAAGAATTCAGAGCATGGAAGAAGAAATGACTAAGATGCGTAAGAAGATGGAAATTGTTGATAGTAAAGAATTAATTGATTCACTTATTTCATCTATGGGAAGTCTTGAATCTGTACTTAAACAAAGACAGGAATAATTAGTGGGGGTATGAATTTTTGTATAGAAAAGATCGACAAAAATTTTGTCGGTCTTTTTTTATGTAGATTAAAAATAGTGTATAAGAGGGAGGTACAGTGCATATTAAGCACATTGTGTTTAGAAAATCTAAATGCAAAAAAATAAAATGAATAAATTTAGAAAAATAATAAGTATATATATAACAATCACATTAATAATAACTAGCATACAAGTGTTTGCTACTAAAGCAGATACAGTTGACGAAATATTTGTGGCGGGTGGAGTCAAGTATAAGATTACTTCAATTGAGAAAAAAGAGGTAGTGGTTGTAGGTGGACAAGATTCAAATACAAAACAGTTGTACATACCAGGGAAAATAAAAAATGGCGGAATTGAATATAATGTAAGGCAGATAGCAGATAATGCATTTAAGAACTGTAATGAGTTGGAAGAGGTAAGTCTGCCGGACACAATGGAAACAATAGGAGCAAATGCGTTTCAGAATGATAAAAAACTAACAGGATTAAAACTACCGAAGAATATTAAAACTATGGGGTATGGAGCATTTGGAGAATGTACAGGATTGACGGAAATAGAGATACCAAAAACATTGGAGAAAGTATGGTGTGCATACTATGATTCAAAAAGCGATGGAGCGTTCAGAGGCTGCAGCAATCTTAAAGATGTAAGGTTCGAGGAAGGAACAAAGACAGTAACAGAGTATGTATTTAAAAACTGTACGGGACTTGAAAAGATTACAATACCGGAGGGAATAGAAACAATAGGAAACGGAGCATTTGCCGGTTGCAGTAACTTAACAGACATAATAATGTCGGAAAGTGTAACTAAAATAGGAGAATGGGCATTTTCAGAATGTAAAGGTAATGAAGAAATTGTAATATCTGGAAAAATAGAGACAATAGGAAATGGAGCATTTGCAGGCACAAGAGAACTAAAAAGAATAGAAATAGGCGATGGAGTAAAAATAATAGGAGACAATGTATTTGAAAATTGTGAAAAGTTGGAAGAGGTAAGTCTGCCGGACACAATAGAAACAATAGGAGCAAATGCGTTTCAGAATGATAAAAAACTAACAGGATTAAAACTACCGAAGAATATTAAAACTATGGGGTATGGAGCATTTGGAGAATGTACAGGATTGACGGAAATAGAGATACCAAAAACATTGGAGAAAGTATGGTGTGCATACTATGATTCAAAAAGCGATGGAGCGTTCAGAGGCTGCAGCAATCTTAAAGATGTAAGGTTCGAGGAAGGAACAAAGACAGTAACAGAGTATGTATTTAAAAACTGTACGGGACTTGAAAAGATTACAATACCGGAGGGAATAGAAACAATAGGAAACGGAGCATTTGCCGGTTGCAGTAACTTAACAGACATAATAATG